>DASUIA010000119.1:0-10254 GCA_036273255.1 Bradyrhizobium sp. | reverse complement strand
GCGATCACGGCCTGGTCGGCAAAACTCTGCTGCAGCGACAGCTCCTCCGCGGTGAAGGGTTGCAGTTGGTCGCGGTAAACGACGAAGACCCCGATCGCCTGGCCTTCGCGCCGCAGCGGCGTACCGGCCACGGTACAGATGCCGGAAGCGCGCGCGCTCAGGAGACCAGGCCAGTCGGCCACTTCTGGTTCAAGATGGCTAAGGTCGGGAACGTGAATCTGCCGGTTTTCGCGAACGACGGTGCCGGGCAGGTTGCGGGCTCCAATCCGGAGCTGCGCCGCCGGAACCTCCGCCGCGATCCGCTTTGAAATCGTTCCGAACCGGATCGAGCGTCCCCACTCTTCGCCCTCGGCGATCCGGATGGTGACGCTTTGGGCCCCGAACAGGCGGGCGGTGATTTCGGCGATCCGTTGCAGCGATCGTTCGGCATCCCCGGAGGTGTGGGCTATCGCCTGGAGGATTTCGGCACTTGCCGCCTGACGATCGCGGGCGGCGTGAAATTCGCTCAACAGGCGCGCATTCTCCTGCCTGAGATCGGCCTCCGGGTCTTGGGAAAGCACCGTCACTCCATCATGTCCATGTCGCGTGGCGACGAGGGCTCGGAAAGCTCCGATTATTTCATCATGGAAGCAGCGGGGCCAGCGGCAGCCACGCTATTTTCGCACCGCATCATGGCAGAGCTCTACGTCCCCGGCCTTGAAACCTCGGTTTCCTTGGAGGTGATGAACTCCAGCAGCACCGGGATGCCATCCTTTGTCTTCTGGATGCCGCGCTGGATCGCGGGGATGATGTCTTCGGGCCTGGTCACGCGTTCGCCATGGCCGCCAAAGGCGCGGGCCATCGCCGCGTAGTCGCCGGAGATATCGGTAGAGCGGTATTTCTCGGTCGAGATCGGCATCACTTTCAATTCGATCGCCATGCTGAAATTGTTGAGCAGGACCGACATGATCGGAATCCGCTCGCGTACCGCGGTCTCGAAGTCCATCCCGGTGAAGCCGATGGCGGCGTCGCCCCAGACGTTGATGCAGACCTTGTCGGGCCTCGCCAGCTTGGCGCCCATCGCCAGTCCGAGCCCATAGCCGAGCTGGGTGGTCTTGCCCCAGCCGAGATAGGACAATGGTTCGACGGCCTTCCAGAATGGCGAGAGCTGATCACGCGGGCTGCCGGCATCATGGGTGATGATGGTGTTCCGGATATCGATGGTGTGCTGCAGGTCCCAGAGCACGCGATAGGGGTTGAGCGGGGCGTCGTTGCTGGTCAGCTTGGGCATCCATTTCGCGAGCCATTCCTCGTGCGAGGCGGCGATCTCGGCAGCGACGGCAGATGCGTCGCGATCGGTGCTCACGCTCCGGCCGATCTCCTCGAGCAGCGCGTCAAGCACGAGGCCGGCATCGCCGACGAGCCCGATCCTGGCCTCGACATCCTTGTTGAGATGCGCCGGGTCGAGCGTGGAATGGATGACGGTCTTGCCCTTGGGCATCGCGATGCCGAACGAGGTTTCCGTGAACGAACAGCCGACGCCGAAAATCAGGTCGGCCTCGCCGAGGAATTTCGGCACCGCGCGCGGCACGGCCAATCCGCCGGAGCCGAGCGACAGCGGGTGGGTCTCCGGGAATGACGATTTGCCGCCGAGGCTGGTGGTGACGGGAATGGCGAGCCGTTCGGCAAGCCGCCTCAGTTGCGGCCATGCTCTGGCGTAATGTACGCCCTGGCCGGCATAGATCACCGGCCGCTTGGCGTTGACCAGCAACGCCGCCGCCTGATTCACATGCACCGGGTCGGCGCCGTAGCGGGTGCGCAGCACCGGCGTGTAGTTGAGCGGCTCCGGGACTTCCTCGTTCCACATATCCGAGGGTATCTCGACGATGACCGGTCCGCCGCGGCCGTTTTTCAACCGGGTGAAGGCGCGCCGGAAGATGTTGCCGACTTCGGCCGCGAGCGTGATCGGCTCGGCCGACTTCGCAAACGCCTTCATCGCCTGGCTGGAATTGAAGTTCGGTTCGATATTGGCTAGGCGCCGCGCATAGCCCATCGGCAGGACCAGCACGGGCACGGACTCGCCATAGCATTGGGCGACGCCGCCCATGGCATTTTCCGAGCCTGGTCCGTGTTGCATGCAGAACGCGCCGATGGTGTGCCCGGAGCTGACCCGGGAAATGGCGTCCGCCATGTGCAGCCCGATCCGCTCCTGCCGCACCATCACCGGGCGGATGTCGGCGTTGGCCGCATGTTCAATGAGATGATTGACCGGATAGCCGCAGAGAATCTCGATTCCCTCGCGTTTCATGATTTCTGCGATCGCGGCGCCGAGTTTCATGGCGTTCCTCCCCAAGCCGCCCGATGTCGCGTTCGAGCCGTGCCCGGTAGTTGGAACAGGATTTTTTCGACCGGTAAAGCTCGGCCGCGGTGCCCACCGCGAGGCTCTGCCATCTGGTTTTGCCGGAGGTTCGGGAGGCCGCCGCGGGGACGTGGTTTTCGCGATGCCGCAAAAGGCCGATCCTGGCCTTAACCTGCCGTTCAGCGTGTTCGTGAATACGCTTGCAACGAAATTGGCGTAGGACTACGCCGGGCTTGTGCGCGGAGGCCCACGGAAAGCGCGACGGGAGCTTTGAATGCGGGCGTTGTTTTCAAGATTCTGCAGCGACGAAACCGGAGCTACCGCGATCGAATATTGCCTGATCGCCGCCGGCATCGCATTTGCGATCATCGCCACGGTTCAGGGCATCGGGCCCCAGCTCAACACCAAATTTGCTTCGATCAACAGCTCGCTGAAGTGAGCACGGAGTTCGCCGCCGCGCGGTGAACTCTATCCATCGGCGTTCAATGCCCGCAGCACCCCGATCCGGGCAAACATCAGCCAGCCGCCCCCGCTCTCTGCGGCATTGATCAGGTTCTCGATCGCGGTTTGCCAGCGCGCCTGCTCCTGGACCTCCTGTGGCAGCTTCATGATGTAGTCGGCGGCCTGTTGCAGCGTCACCAGCCTGCCGCCGCCGGGCAGCGCGATCGGATCGTCGAAAGGCGTCGACCAGGGCATCTCAGGCCCCGGGGTCCGCTGCTTGCGGCGAGATTGCCGGGACGTCCCCCTGTGCCATCACCGCGCTGCTGCCTGACGAACTATCCCGCCTTTTTCGAGCGGGCGGAGGCGCGTACCGGCTTCGCGGCCTTCCTTTGCTCCGGCGCTTTGGTGTCTTCCTTGGCGGCCCGTTTGCCGCTGATCGGCAACAGCATCTCGCGCTGGCCCTCGGCGCCCTTGCGCGGCTTCCGGGTCTTGGCCTGCGGCGGCGCCTGCTTTTCGCTGGCGAGACTGCGCTTCAGCGCATCCATCAGGTTGATCACGTTGCCGCTGGATTTCGGCGCGGCTTTTGCCGTCGTGCGCAGGCCGTTGCGCTTCTGGTTGATCAGGTCGACCAGCGCGGATTCGTAGCGGTCCTCGAACCGGTCCGGTTCGAACGATCCGGATTTCTTCTCGACGATGTGCCTGGCGAGATCCAGCATGTCCTTGGTGACCTTCACATCCTGGATATCGTCGAAATATTCCTTTTCGCTGCGCACCTCGTAGGGATAGCGCAGCAGCGTGCCCATCAGGCCCTTCTCGAGGGGCTCGAGCGCAATGATGTGCTCGCGATTGGTCAGCACCACCCGGCCGATCGCGACCTTGTTCATGCTGCGGATGGTTTCGCGGATGACCGCGAAGGCATCATGGCCGACCTTGCCGTCGGGCACGAGATAATAGGGACGGATCAGATAGCGGCCGTCGATGTCGGACTTGGGCACGAACTCGTCGATTTCGATGGTCCGGGTCGACTCCAGGGCGACGTCGTCGAGTTCGTCCTTCGACACTTCGATGTAGGTATCGGTGTCGATCTTGTAGCCCTTCATGATGTCTTCGTTGGCGACTTCCTCGCCCGTCTCGGCGTCGACCTTGGCATATTTGATGCGATGGCCGGTCTTGCGGTTGATCTGGTTGAAGCTGACCTTTTCGGTGTCCGACGTCGCCGGATAGAGGGCAACCGGGCATGTCACGAGTGAAAGGCGCAAAAAGCCTTTCCAGTTGGCGCGGGGGGCCATGGGATACTCCGAAAACGCAACTGAAGACCGGGCACGATACCACCGGGGAACCCGGTTTCAAGCCGATCGGGCGGTGAATCTGCCAACGGCGTTAACCGTATCACCCCTGGGTTCGTTCCGGAATGCAATCGCCGGCCGCTCCTGAAGCCACGCCCCTAAGGAGCCGTTCGACCAGGAACATCATTCCCGATCACGCGTTGCTTTCGACGGGGTGGAGGGCATTGGCGGGCACCGCGAGCAGCACTCTTGGGAATGAGGTCACGATGGCAACGCAACGACACGGCCAAATCATCGAAACCCCCACCGAGGCGCGCCAGGCCGAACCGGGTCCCTCCGTGCTTGCCCTTTTGAGCATTTCCACCGGACTGGCGGTGTTGATCCTCGCTATGGCCTGGTTCGTGTTTTTCCGCACCTGAGAGATCGCGCGGGGCCGGGCGCATGGGCTATTGGGGCTTCGGACCCGGCATGCTAGGCGTTTCATTCCGATCGACGGGCTTCCTGGCACGATCGGCGGGTACCCGCCGGCGCGCCGGGCGGCTGTCGTGAAGAAAAAGTAACGTGGCGCATGCGCGCCGTTCATAGCCTGTTCACGGCGGGCAGGGCTTTCTTGACGGCGAAGGCTTTCTTGAGGGCTTCTGCTTTCATGAGGGCAGGTGATGCAGCTCATGTTCGGAGACCAGCTTGCGCCTCCTCGTCGTTGAAGACGATCCCGACCTCAATCGCCAGCTCACCACGGCGCTGAGCGATGCCGGCTACGTGGTCGACCGCGCCTTCGATGGCGAGGAAGGCCACTTCCTCGGCGACAGCGAGCCTTATGACGCGGTGGTGCTCGACATCGGCCTGCCCAAGATGGACGGCATCTCGGTACTGGAGGCATGGCGGCGCAACGGACGGCTGATGCCGGTGCTGATCCTGACCGCACGCGATCGCTGGAGCGACAAGGTGCAGGGCTTCGATGCCGGCGCCGACGACTACGTTGCCAAGCCGTTTCATCTCGAGGAAGTTCTGGCGCGGATCCGGGCGCTGCTGCGCCGTTCGACCGGCCACGCCCAGAGCGAACTGACCTGCGGTCCGGTTTCGCTGGATACCCGCACCGGCCGCGTCAGCGTCTCGGGCAATCCGATCAAGATGACCTCGCACGAATATCGCCTGCTGGCCTATCTCATGCATCACACCGGACGCGTGGTCTCGCGCACGGAACTGGTCGAGCACCTCTACGATCAGGATTTCGATCGTGACTCCAATACCATTGAAGTTTTCGTCGGCCGCATCCGCAAGAAGCTCGAGGTCGACATCATCCAGACCGTGCGAGGCCTTGGCTACCTGCTGACACCGCCGTCGCCCGGCGCTTGATTGACATTGATCCGGTGCCGGGCTTTTGCTCTGGTTCGAGCATGATCCTGTCCCAAAACCGACGTCCGGCATTCGGCCCGCGGTCCGTGGAGGGGCTGGCCGGAACGAAACTCTGATGCGCGGCAGTTCGCTCGCCACCCGCCTGTTCCTGTCTGCGACCGCCTGGGTGGTGGTCATCCTCGTCATCACCGGGTTCGCTCTCTCCTCGGTCTACCGTGACGCGACCGAGCGTGCATTCGATCGCCGCCTCAACCTCTATTTGCGCACCCTGGTCGCCGAAGTGGCCACGCCGGACGAGCCGCCCGACCATCAGTTCCAGTCGCTCGGCGAGCCATTGTTCGAATTGCCGCTGTCCGGCTGGTATTGGCAAATCACCCGGACCGACACCGACAAGGCGGAAACGCGGGCTTCGCGCTCGCTATGGGACAAGAAGCTGCCGAAGCTCGAGGACCGCGGCGGCAATCTGACCGCGGCCGGAGTCCGGCTCGCCTATGTCGATGGCCCCGAAGGCCAGGACCTGCGCATGGTGGAAAGGCCGGTCGATCTTGGCGCCGACGGCAAATTCCTGGTCAGCGTCGCCGGGGACGCCACCGAGATTTTCGACGAAACCCGCACCTTCGACTATTACCTCGGCGGCACCTTCGCGGCGCTCGGAATCGTGCTGCTGCTGACCACGATCTTCCAGGTCCGTTTTGGCCTGGCGCCGCTGAAACGCATTTCCGATGCAATTGCCGATATCCGCTCCGGCCGCGCCGAGCGGCTCGAGGGTGAATTTCCGGTCGAAATCGCGCCGCTGGCACGCGAGACCAATGCGCTGATCGAAGCCAACAGGGAAATCGTCGAACGCGCCAGGACCCATGTCGGCAATCTCGCGCACGCCATCAAGACGCCGCTCTCGGTGATCGTCAATGAGGCCTCCGCCCATGCCGCCGATCCATTCGCGACCAAGATCCTGGCGCAGACCGACGTCATGCGCGACCAGCTCGCGCACCATCTCGAGCGAGCGCGGATCGCCGCGCGGCTGACCATCGTCAGCACCGTTACCGAAGTCGTGCCCGCGATCGAGGCGCTGCGCCGGACGATGGAGAAGATCCATCGCGATCGCGGCGTCGTCATCGAGGTCGAGACCGATGCGCAGGCGAAGTTTCGCGGCGAGCGGCAGGACCTCGAGGAGATGGCCGGCAATCTCGTCGACAACGCCTGCAAATGGGCGTCCTCGCACGTGTTCGTCGAGGTGCGGCAGGAGCCGCCGCGGGAACCCGGCGCTGCTCCGGTCCTTCGCATTACCGTCGACGACGACGGGCGCGGGTTGTCGGCGGCCGAGCGCGCGCAGGTCTCTCGCCGCGGCCAGCGGCTTGACGAGTCGAAGCCGGGTTCGGGACTCGGCCTGTCGATCGTGACCGATCTGGCGGCCCTTTATGGAGGCAGCCTTTCGCTCGGCAACGCGCCGATCGGCGGACTGCGGGCCGAACTGGTGCTGCCGGGGGTTTGAGGAGGTTTCGCTCGAAAACGCCGTAGCGCCCCGTGCAGTGTTGCTAAACGACTTCTTAACGCCGGCCCTTTTATGATGACCGGTGGACCGGTTCTGCGGTCCGCGACGCATGCATGCATACCGGGCGCATGAGCCAGACATCGACCGAGCGGCTGAGAGAATATCTCGCACAGCTTCCGCCGCAGGCGCAGGCGTTGCTGATGCGTGAGTTCGAACGCGCCATCGAGCGCGACGAGGACACTTCGGTCGCGACCCTCGTGCTCGAGCAACTACGCAAGGTCGTTCGCGGAACCGATGAAGAGGCCCAGCCGCGTACCGACGATCCGGCCCGGCTGGTGTTCCGCACATTGGAGCCGTTTCTGGTCGAAGGCAGCTACCCGAAACGGCCGGGCCAGATCCGCCGCGCTTCGCTGCTTCCGGTGTGGCAATGGCTGATCCGCGACGGTGCGCCCGAACAGGCGCGAGAACTCGACGCGGCCCTGGCCGAGTTGCGAAATACCGCTACGCTGTCGACCGTTGAACCGCCGGTCCACATGTTCCAGCGCGCCGCGGCGGAGGCGATTGCCAAGATCGCGACCGCCGGTATCGGCGATGACCGGCGCGCGCTGGCCCGCGTCGGTGCGCCTGACGTGATCGAGGATCTGTTGCCGATCGGCGCGATCCTGCAGGCGCGCGAGGCGCTGGACACCCTCAATGCAAGGCTTCCCTCCCACTTCAGGAATTTGGGGGAAACCGAGATTGCCTTGGTCGGCAAGGCGCTCAATGTTGCTTCGCTGCAGGCGAAGCTGCTGCTGCCGTTTGCGCTGTCGCTGGTGATGCAGCGGCTGACGGCGCCCTGGCAAATCATCCGTCTTGCCATCAGGATGGCCGCATCCGACGATGAAATCCGCGTTGCCGCCACGCCGTATGGCGTGGCCGTCACCATCGCGCTCCACGATCTGTCCTATCTTGCCGCCGTGCTGCGGACCGATATCAGGCATGGGCATTTCGACAACGTCGCCGAGCATCTGAAGATGCTGCATGACGGGGTCCGGGGCTTGCGCACGGAACTCGATTTGCGACACGATTCCTCGTGGGGCAAACAGTTGACGTCGATCCGGGCGGAAATCTCCAATGCGTTGCAGTCGGAGATCGACCGCGTGCCTGGCCGGGTCCGGCGCCTGCTTCGCCAGCGCGCCGACAAGGATATTCCCACCGGTGCCAGCGTCGACGGCGGCGATGTCGATGAGACTGCAGCACTGATCGATTTCGTCGCGGTGTGCCGGACCTACGCCAGCGAACTGGCCATCAACGAGGTCACGCTGCGTACCTATTCCGATCTGCAGCAATACGTCGAAAAATCCACCGAGGCACTGGTGCAGGCGCTGCGCGGTGCGGATGGCAGAACACGCGGTTACCGGCAGATGCAGGTCCAGGCGGCCATCCGCTTCTGCGAACTGTTGTTCGGCCAGGACTATGCGTCGCTGATGGGCAGGGCCGCCGAGAACGCACTGACCGGCGAACGCCATAGTTCCCGTGCAGGTTAAGAAACGGTGTAAGTATCAGACGATACAATTTATGGTTGACCATTCGGGGCGGGCAACGTACCTAGTTCGGTATGAATTCCATCATCAGATTTGTCGAAGTTGAGAACCGCGTCATCTCGGCGACCTACCGGAACCTGATGCTCCGCGCCAAGGTGGTGCTTGTCGAGGGGGCCAGCGGGAAACAACTGGCGGAACCCGTCACCACGATCTCGTCGCCGGCTCCGAGTGGATCCCTGAGGATCAGGCTGCCGGACTCGGTCAAATCCGGCGCCTATTATCTGAAGGCGCTGAACGGGCATGGCGAGGCGGCCGCACAAAGTACCGAGTTTTACGTGACTTAGCGCGACGGCTTGGGCAGGGCGGGGTGGCGAATTGTCAATTGCCCGGCTCGCCCCCCGTGGTGTAAAGCGGCGCATCGGCGCTGCCACGTGGCACGCCGTGCCATCGGAACTGCTTGATGACCCTGTGGTTTGTGTTCGCGCTGATGACGGTCGCGGCGATCTTCGCCGTGCTCTGGCCGCTAAGTCGCCGCGGCCGGACGCAACTCGAGGGCAGCGAGGCCACCGTCTACAGGGATCAACTTGCCGAGATCGGTCGTGACGTTGCCTCCGGCCTGATCGGCCCTACCGAAGCCGCGGCGGCGCGCGTCGAAATCAGCCGCCGCTTGCTGGCCGCCGCCGCCGCCGACGAGCGCGCGCCGCCGGCCGGGTCAAACCTCAGGCTGCGACGTACCGCCGCGATTGCCGCCCTGGTCGGGCTGCCGGCCATGGCGCTGGCCTTCTACCTTCCGCTGGGCTCGCCGCGCCTCGGCGACTTTCCTCTGGCGGAACGCATGCGCGCGCCGGATCCCGACGAGTCGCTCGTCAATCTGGTGGCGCAGGTGGAAGCGCATCTGGAGAAAAACCCGACCGACGGCCGCGGCTGGAACGTGGTTGCGCCGGTGCTGACCAAGTTGGGCCGGTACGACGACGCGGTGCGCGCCTATCGCAATTCGATCACCTATAATGGCGACAATGCGGAGCGCCGCGCCGACCTTGGCGAAGCCCTTGCCGGGGCGGCAGGCGGTGTCGTCACTGCCGAGGCCAAGGCGGAATTCGAACGCGCGGTCGCGATCAAGCCGGACGAGGCAAAGGCGCGCTACTTCCTCGGCCTTGCCGCCGCACAGGACGGCCGCAACGCCGAGGCGGCGTCGATCTGGCGCGCGATGCTGGAACAGGCATCTTCCGATGCACCATGGCGCCCGCTCGTCCAGGACGCCCTGGCCCGGGTGGACGGTGCGGCGGTGCCGGCATTGCCAAGCGATACCGTAGCCGCGGCAAAGGACATGAATCAGGCCGATCGCGACGCGATGATCCATACCATGGTGGACCGCCTCGCCACCCGATTGAAGCAAAACGGTGACGACGTGGAGGGGTGGCTGCGGCTGGTGCGGGCCTATATGGTATTGGGCGATCGCGACCGGGCGAAGGGCGCGCAGGCGGAGGCCCGCCAGGCTGTCGCCAACGACGCGGAGCGGCTACGCCAGTTGAACGAGGGCCTGAAGAATATCGGGCTCGATGGATGAGCATGATGCCGGAACGGGTCGAACGGCTCCCGGACCGCATCGCGCGCAGGATTGAAGGGATCGCATGACGCGCAGGATGCGACGATTGACCATGATCGGGGGCTCGCTCGCGGTGCTCGCGGTGGCGGCAGCGCTTGTGCTGAATGCGATGCGCGATTCCATCGTGTTCTTTTCGACGCCCTCGATGGTGGCCGAGAAGCATATTTCGGCCGGCAAGCGGTTCCGGCTCGGCGGCCTGGTGCAGCCGGGAT
>DASUIA010000118.1:0-23839 GCA_036273255.1 Bradyrhizobium sp. | reverse complement strand
CAGCGTGCCCACCAACTCCCGCCGCGACCGATCATGGTGGGCACGCTGCGCTTAGCCCACCCTACCAACTACCAAGCTACTATTTCAGCGTCCGGAACCAATCATCCACGTCCTTGTGGATCTGGTCCCTGGCAAAACCATAGCGCTGCTGCAACTTGCCTTCGAGCTGCTCGCGGCGCCCTTCGATCACATTGAGATCGTCGTCGGTGAGCTTGCCCCATTTTTCCTTGGCGGCGCCCTTGAACTGCTTCCAGTTTCCTTCAATCCGGTTCCAATCCATCGCCATCTCCGATTCGGTTGAGATGGCGTTCAACGGACGAAGGATTCGAACGTTCCGTTGAATGGAACGGCACGTTGTCGCGGCGGTCAGCCCGCCGCCTTGGCCTCGCGGCGCCGCGCCGTCAGGATGAATTCGGTATAACCATTCGGCTGTTCGCGTCCCTTGAAAACGAGGTCGCAGGCGGCCTTGAAAGCCAGGCCGTCGAATGCGGGCGACATCGGCCGATAGAGCGGATCGCCCTTGTTCTGCCCGTCGACCACGACCGCCATCCGCTTCAGCGACTCCATCACCTGATCCCGCGTGATGACGCCCTGGTGCAGCCAGTTGGCAAGATGCTGGCTCGAGATGCGAAGCGTGGCGCGGTCTTCCATCAGGCCGACGTCGTGGATATCGGGCACCTTGGAGCAACCGACCCCCTGATCGATCCACCGCACGACATAGCCCAGGATGCCCTGGCAATTATTGTCGATTTCCTGCTTCACGTCGTCCGGCGCCCAGTTCGACTGTGACACCGGGATGGTGAGAATATCCGACAGCCTGGCGCGCGGGCCGGCCTTGGCCAGTTCCTGCTGACGTGCCAGCACGTTGACCTCGTGATAATGCAGCGCGTGCAGGGTCGCGGCGGTCGGCGATGGTACCCACGCGGTAGTGGCGCCGGCCTGTGGATGGGCGATCTTCTGCGCCAGCATGTCCGCCATCTTGTCCGGGGCGGCCCACATGCCCTTGCCGATCTGGGCATGGCCGGGCAGGCCGTCAATCAGGCCGATATCGACGTTCCAGTCTTCATAGGCCTTGATCCAGGGCTGCGCCTTCATGTCGTTCTTGCGAATCATCGGGCCCGCTTCCATCGAGGTATGGATCTCGTCGCCGGTGCGGTCGAGGAAGCCGGTGTTGATGAAGACGATCCGCTGCAACGCGTTCTGGATGCAGGCCTTGAGGTTGACGGTGGTGCGGCGCTCCTCATCCATGATGCCGACCTTCATGGAATTGGCCGGCAGCGACAGCATCTGCTCGACCCGGCCGAACAGCTCGCAGGTCAGGGCGACCTCGTCGGGGCCGTGCATCTTCGGTTTGACGATATAGACCGAGCCGGTGCGGCTGTTGCGCGTCTTGCCCCTGCTCCTGAGATCATGGATCGCCAGCAGGCCGGTGACGGCGGCGTCGAGCAACCCTTCGGGAATCTCCTTGCCCTCGCTGTCGAGCACGGCGTCGGTGAACATGTGATGGCCGACATTGCGCATCAGCAGCAGGCTGCGGCCATGGAGTTTGAGTTCCCTGCCATCCGGCGTCCGATAGACGCGATCGGGGTTGAGCGCACGCTTGAGCGTCTTGCCGCCCTTTTCAAAGTCGGCCGACAGCGTGCCGTTCATCAGGCCCAGCGTGTTGCGATAGACCAGTACCTTGTCTTCGGCATCGACCGCCGCGACACTGTCCTCCATGTCGAGAATGGTGCTGACCGCCGCTTCCAGGATGATGTCGGCCACCCCGGCCGGATCATCCTTGCCGATCATGTGGCGGCGATCGATCATGATCTCGATATGCATGCCGTTGTTGACGAGCAGGATCGCGGAAGGTGCTGCGGCATCGCCGCGATAGCCGGCGAATTGCGCGCCGGTTTTCAGCGCCGTGGCATTGCCGCTCTCGAGTTTGACCGCGAGCTGGCCGGCAACGACGCTGTAGGAGATCACATCGGTGTGGCTTCCGGCCGCGAGCGGCACGGCAGCATCCAGAAAGGATTTGGCCTTCGCAATCACTCTGGCGCCGCGGGCCTTGTTGTAGCCCTTGCCGTCTTCGCCGGCCTCGTGCGGTATGGCGTCGGTGCCATAAAACGCGTCGTAAAGGCTGCCCCAGCGGGCGTTCGCCGCGTTGAGCGCGTAGCGGGCGTTGGTGAGCGGCACGACGAGCTGCGGCCCGCAGATCTTGCCGATTTCCTCATCGACGTCAGCGGTCTCGACCTTCTGCGTGCTGGGCTCCGGCAGCAGATAGCCGATCTCCTTCAGAAATGCGGTGTAGGCGTTGAGGTCGAACGGCTTGCCCTTGTTGGCGCGGTGCCAGCCGTCGATTTTCGCCTGCAGACTGTCGCGCACCGCGAGCAGCTCGCGGTTCTTCGGACCGAGGTCGCGCAGGATCGCGGCCAGCCCGGCCCAGAAGGCGTCGGAGGTAATCCCGGTGCCGGGGCTGGCTTCCCTGGCGATGAAATCAAACAAAACGGGCGCGATCTTCAATCCGTGGGCATCAACACGATTCATCATCAAACTCTCGCGGGAAACGGTGCCGCTGCTTTGGCGGCAAAAACAAAGAGCGCCGCGGAGGCGGCGTTCGGCGCCCTTATTAGCGCCAAAGCGTGGGACATGAGAAGGCTTGCCGAACGAGAAGATGCATCTCCGGGTCCGTGGCGTCAGCAGGCGAAAATTCTATAGTTGCTTCGTCATGTGAGAGAAATAATTTTCCCTTTGCGAGTATTGAATGAGCCATATATAGAAAATAATTCCAATCGACCCCATTACGGGGTGGAGCGTAATGCATGCGATTTCTGCCGGTGTTTCTCGATCTGCAAGCTGGCGCCGTACTCGTGGTGGGAGCCGGCGAGCAGGTGCGGGCGAAGCTGCGTCTGCTGGCCTCTGCGGGTGCGCGGGTGCGCTGGCACGCGACCGACGGCAATCAGGATCTCGGCGGCTTGCAGGCATCGGACGCGGCCCGAATCGAGCTGGCTGGAGACGATCCGCTGCGGGCCGATCTCGGCGGGGTGATTGCGATCCTGTGTGCGGGTGCCGGCGACGTCGGCATCGCGATGTCGGTGCGGGCGCGAGCGGTCGGGCTGCCCGTGAACGTGATGGACGACCTCTCGCATTCGACCTTCATTTTTCCGGCCATCGTGGATCGCGGCGACGTGGTGGTGGCGGTCGGCACCGGCGGCGCGTCGCCGGTGGTGGCGCGCCGGGTGCGCGAGCGCATTGAAGCGATGCTGCCGGCCCGGATCGGCGAGCTCGCAAATTTCATTGGCGGCTTCCGCAAATCCATTCACCTGCGCATTCCCGAGTTCGCCCTGCGCCGCCGTTTCTGGGAGCGCATCGTCGACGGGCCGATCGGCGCGCTGGTGATGGCCGGGCGCAAGGAGGAAGCCGAGCAGGCGCTGCGCGAGATTGCCGATCCGGCTGGGTTTGCCGGCGCGAATGACCAGGGGGCCGCCGAGGGCCGGGTGACGCTGGTCGGTGCAGGACCCGGCGATCCGGATCTGCTGACGCTCAAGGCGCTGCGCGCGGTGCAGGATGCCGATGTGATTTTCTACGATGAACTCGTCTCGCCCGAAATTCTCGAGCGTGCCCGCCGCGACGCCTCACTTGTTCCGGTCGGCCGCCGTGTCGGCAAGCCCGGCATCGGTCAGCACGCGATCAATACATTGCTGATCGAGGCAGCGAGGGGCGGGCAACGCGCGGTGCGCCTCAAGGGCGGCGACGCCTTCGTGTTCGGCCGCGGCGGCGAGGAAGTCGAGGCGCTGCGCCGGGCCGGGATCACCCATGCGGTCGTGCCCGGCATTACCGCCGGAATCGGCGCCGCGGCCCAGTTCGAAGTGCCGCTGACCTATCGGCACGAGGCGCTGCGCATCACCTTCCTGACCGCGCACAAGGCGAAGGACGCCGAAACCGTCGACTGGTCGACGCTGACGGATACGAAGATGACCGTGGTCGTCTACATGGGAATGACGGCCGCGCCATCGGTTCGCGCCGGATTGCTGGCTGCCGGCCGCTCGCCGCAAACGCCGGTCGGGGTGTTCGCGCGGGTGACGCGGCCCGACGCGCAGGCGGCGGTGGGAACGCTGGAGCAACTGCCTGACCTGGTGCAGCGGATCGACGGAGGCCCGGCGATTCTCATCATCGGCGACGTGGTGACGCATTCCGCGCCATGGCGCCAATCCAAACTGACGCAAGTGCTCTCGGACCTACTGGAAGCTGCCGAATGATGTCTCCGCTCGAACAGAAAAAAATCAGGATTGCCGGCCCCTCGGCAGCGACCGATCACACCGCTGCACCCGCGCATGCAGTTACGCCATTCGGAAAGTCGGCGAATGGTCGGGGTCACGCGGTGTCGTCGGAGCGGAGCCGGTACGCGCCGGACTTGCCGACGGCCGAGACGCTCGATCGGGCGCTGCGCGGCGCCACGCCGGCCGAGGTCATCACGGCCGCGTTGCAGGCGGTCGGGCGTGAGCGGCTCGCTCTGGTGTCGTCGTTTGGCACCGAATCGGCTGCGTTGCTCAAGGTGATGGCGGACGTGGATCCGGCGATACCGGTGATCTTTCTCGATACCGGATGGCTGTTTGAAGAGACGCTCGCCTACCGTGACGCGCTGATCGCTCGGCTCGGGCTGCGCGATGTCCGTGCGATCCGGCCGCGCGAGGAAACGCTATCGCACCAGGATCCAAATCGCGAGCTCTGGTTCTCCGATCCCGATGCCTGCTGCCGGATCCGCAAAGTGGAACCGCTGGCGCGGGCGCTGGCGCCGTTCGGCGCCTGGATCAACGGGCGCAAGCGTTTTCAGGGCGGCGTCCGCGCCGATATTCCGGTGGTCGAGGATGACGGCAGCCGGCTGAAATTCAATCCGTTCGCGGGCGCCTCGCGCGAGGAGATCGCGGCGATCTATGCCGGTGCGGAGCTGCCGCCGCATCCGCTCGCCGCGCGCGGCTATCAGTCGGTCGGCTGCATGCCCTGCACCAGCCGCACCCTGGCGAACGAAGACGAGCGCGCCGGCCGCTGGCGTGGCAGAGCCAAGACGGAATGCGGCATCCATGCGGTCAAGGCTTCCTAGAACGATGACGCCGCCGCGCGGCAAACAACAAAAAGCGGTTTTGTTGACGTGAGGCGTCATCGACCCGACTTTCCCCAGGCCGTGACGGCGATCTTGCCGCCGGGTTCGAATGGAGATCAAGATGGTTCGTCGTTTCCTGGCCATCGCCGTGGCGTTGCTCTGGGCCAGTTCGGCGCTCGCCGCCGATGTGACGTTGCTCAACGTCTCCTACGACCCGACCCGCGAGCTCTATGTCGACTTCAACAAGGCGTTTTCGATCGCCTTCCAGAAGGAAACCGGCAAGAGCGTCGAGATCAAGCAGTCGCATGGTGGTTCGGGCTCGCAGGCGCGCGCAGTGATCGACGGCCTGCAGGCCGATGTCGTCACGCTGGCACTTGCCTATGATATCGACGCCATCGCGGCCAAGGGCTTGATCACCGCCGATTGGCAGAAGCGGCTGCCGCTGAATGCCTCGCCCTATACGTCGACCATCGTGTTCCTGGTGCGCAAGGGCAATCCGAGGGACATCAGGGACTGGGACGATCTGGTCAAGCCCGGCGTCAGCGTCATCACGCCGAACCCGAAAACCTCGGGGGGTGCGCGCTGGAATTATCTCGCCGCGTGGGGCTATGCGCTGAAGAGATACGGTTCCGCCGACAGGGCCAGGCAATTCGTCAGCGAACTCTACAAGAATGTGCCGGTACTCGACACCGGCGCGCGGGGCTCGACGGTCAGCTTCGTGGAGCGCGGCGTCGGCGACGTGCTGCTGGCGTGGGAGAACGAGGCGTTCCTCGCCCAGCGTGAATTTGGCAAGGACAGGTTCGAGATCGTGTCGCCCTCGTTGTCGATCCTGGCGGAGCCGCCGCTGGCGGTCGTCGACGCCGTCGCCGACCGCAAGGGCACCCGCGCGGTCGCCGAAGCCTATTTGCGATATTGGTACTCCAAAGAGGGCCAGGAAATTGCCGCGCGGAATTCCTATCGGCCGCGCGATCCCGAGATCGCCAGCGAATACGTCAACTCATTCGCGAAGGTCGAGCTGTTCACGATCGACGAGGTCTCTGGCGGCTGGGCCAAGGCGCAGAAGGAGCACTTCGCCGAAGGCGGCGTATTCGACCAGATCTACAAGGATTGAGTCTTGAGGCGGGTGCGGGAGACGTTGTGAATACGGCGACGGGACAACGCAGCACGCTGCCGGGGTTTGGTCTCACCATGGGACTGACGCTGACATGGCTGTCCGTCATCATCCTGATTCCGCTTGCGGGCCTGTTCCTGAAAACCTTCGAGCTGAGCTTCGATCAGTTCTGGGCCATCGTCACCAGCCGTCGTACCCTCAACGCGCTCAGGATCTCGTTCAGCCTGTCGTTTGCCGCCGCGATCGTCAACCTGGTGATGGGAACGATCATTGTCTGGGCATTGGTACGCTACCGCTTCCCCGGCCGTCGGCTGTTCGACGCCATCGTCGATATTCCATTTGCCCTGCCTACCGCGGTGGCCGGCGTCGCGCTGAGTTCGCTGTTTGCGCAGCAGGGCTGGCTTGGCGCGCCGCTGGCGGCGCTCGGCATCAAGGTCGCCTTCACGCCGGTCGGCATTTTCGTCGCGATGATCTTCATCGGCATTCCCTTCGTGGTGCGGACGGTTCAGCCGGTGCTGATCGACCTTGACGTCGAGATCGAGGAAGCTGCCGCAAGCCTTGGCGCCAATCGCTGGCACATCGTGGTCAGGGTCATCCTGCCGAGCCTGATCCCGGCGTTGCTGACCGGCTTTGCATTGGCCTTCGCCCGCGCCGTCGGCGAGTACGGTTCGGTGATCTTCATTGCGGGCAACCTGCCCAATGTGTCGGAGATCGCACCGCTTCTGATCGTGATCCGGCTGTCGGAGTTTCGCTATGCCGATGCCACCGCAATCGCCGTGGTCATGCTGGTGGCGTCGTTTCTGATCATCTTCATCGTCAACCGTCTGCAGCGCTGGGCGCAAACCCGCTCCCGCGCACTGAAATGATCCCATGATTCTGGACCAGCCGCGGCAAAACGTTCAATTCACCCCGCCAATGGGGACGGCTAGGATCGCCGCTGGCGATTTCGCCGAGGCATTCGGGAATGACGCGGGCGCCTCCTCCGTTGCGACGGCGGCGAGGCTCATGAAAGCACGACAGACCTCGCTCAGCGCGCCGCGGGTCGATCCGCGCACCGAGCCCGGACCTTTTCGCCTGGGCATCATTGCGGTGGCCGTGGTGTTTCTATCGGTCTTTGTCGTGCTGCCGCTGGTCGTGGTGTTCGCGCAGGCCTTCTCCAAGGGAGCGATGGCCTATGTTGCGGCGTTGTCCGATCCGGAAGCGCTGTCTGCGATCCGGCTGACATTGGCGGTGGCCGCGATGTCCGTCAGTCTCAATCTGGTGTTCGGCGTACTCGCAGCCTGGGCGATCGCCAAGTTCGACTTTTCCGGCAAGACGCTGCTTGTCACCCTGATCGATCTGCCATTTTCGGTCAGTCCGGTGATTTCCGGCCTGGTGTTCGTGCTGCTGTTCGGCGCGCAGGGCTATTTCGGGCCGTGGCTGCAGAGCCACGACGTCCACGTGCTGTTCGCGCTGCCAGGGATCACCCTGGCTACCGTCTTCGTGACCTTTCCATTCGTCGCCCGCGCGCTGATTCCGCTGATGCAGGAGCAGGGCACGCAGGAAGAGGAAGCTGCGACCTCGCTCGGCGCGTCCGGCCTGCAGACCTTCTTCCGCGTCACCTTGCCCAACATCAAATGGGGCCTGCTGTATGGCGTGTTGCTGTGCAATGCGCGGGCGATGGGTGAATTCGGTGCGGTGTCGGTGGTCTCCGGGCACATTCGCGGCGAGACCAATACGCTGCCGTTGCTGGTGGAAGTTCTCTACAACGAATACCAGTTCGCAGCGTCGTTCGCGATCGCTTCCTTGCTGGCAACGCTGGCGCTGATCACGCTGGTGGTGAAAACCATCCTCGAACGGCGCCTCGACGAAGGGCAGACATGCCGTGAGCATTGAGCTGAAAACCATCGTGAAGAAATTCGGTGCCTTTGCCGCGCTCGATGGCGTCGACCTCAGGGTCGCCGACGGCGAGTTGCTGGCACTGCTGGGACCGTCGGGTTCCGGCAAGACCACGCTGCTGCGGATCATCGCGGGGCTCGATTGGCCGGATGCCGGCGAAGTGTCGTTCGACGGCGAGAACGCGCTTGCCCACGGCGCCGGCGATCGGCGGGTCGGCTTCGTGTTCCAGCACTATGCGCTGTTCCGTCACATGACGGTGTTCGAAAACGTCGCCTTCGGCCTGCGGGTGCAGCCGCGCGCCGTCCGCAAGGACGAGGCGGCCATTCGCGCCCGGGTCAAGTCGTTGCTGGATCTGGTGCAACTCGACTGGCTTGCCAGCCGCTATCCGAGCCAATTGTCCGGCGGCCAGCGCCAGCGCATCGCGCTCGCTCGCGCGCTGGCGATCGAGCCGCGCATTCTGCTGCTCGACGAGCCGTTCGGGGCGCTCGATGCCAAGGTGCGCAAGGAACTGCGTCAATGGCTGCGCTCGCTGCATTCCGAAATCAACGTCACCTCGATCTTCGTCACCCACGACCAGGAAGAAGCGCTCGAGGTCGCCAACCGCGTGGTGGTCATGGACAAGGGCCGGATCGAACAGGTCGGCACGCCCGGCGAGGTCTACGACCATCCGGCAACGGCATTCGTACACGGCTTCATCGGCGAATCGATCATGCTGCCGGTGGACGTGCGCGATGGCGCGGTACGGCTCGACGGCAGGCCGCTGAACATCGCTGCCGACCGTGCACTCCATGGTGCCTCGAAACTGTTCATCCGGCGTCACGATATGCAAATCGGCCCCTCGGGCAGCGGCTCGCTCGAAGGTGCGATCCGCCACGTCCGGAGCTTCGGTCCGATCCAGCGCGCCGAGGTTGCGCTTTGCGGTGGCCAGGGCAAGACGGTGATCGAGATTGACGCGCCACGCGACCGAACCTTGCAGCCGGGGGATATCGTCGGCCTGCAGCCGCGCCGCTACCGGATCTTCGCCGCGGCCGACTGATCGGCGTCGAGGGTTCCTGGCCAAACGAGGTGAAATGGCGTGCGCGTTCACCATTCAGCCACGGTTGGTATGCAACAACGGCCGGTCAATCGGGGGCTGATTCATGCGCGCGGCGGCGGCGATTCTCGCAACATTATTGCTGGGCGGCTGCGCCGCGGATAACACCTTGACCGAGCAGCCGGCCATGTATGTCAACATGGCCGCGCCCGGCGCCCGGCTCGATGAGCAGGCCGCAGCCTCGATGATTTCGCAATATCGGCAGAACAACGGCCTCGGCAGCGTGGTGATCGACCCGGAACTGATGAGGCTTGCGGAATCGCAGTCGCAGGCGATGGCAGGCAGGAACAAGCTCGATCATGATGTCCGGGCGCCGCTGCCCAAGCGGCTGAGCGAGGCCGGATATCCGGCGACGCTGGCGGTCGAAAACGTCTCGGCCGGGTATCATACCCTGGCCGAAGCCTTTTCCGGCTGGCGCGACTCGCCGCCGCACCGGGAAAACATGCTGAAAAACGGTGTTGCAAAAATGGGAATTGCGGCGAGCTATGCTCCCAATACCAAATACAAGGTATTCTGGACGCTCATTTTGGCATCAACCGAGGTGCGATGACTTCAGCGTGATCCCGCCGGATTGCTTCGCTGATTGACGCCGCAGCCAACTGTCGCCACGGTGCGGCAACTTTGATGTCAGCTCGAAGGTCATGATGGATATTGCCACTGCCGCGCCGGCTGCGATGCCCTCGAAGTTCGAGCGCGTGCTGGTTCTGCAGGGTGGCGGCGCGCTCGGCTCCTATCAGGCCGGCGCCTTTCAGGCATTGTCTCATCAGGGCTTTGAACCGGAATGGATCGCCGGCATTTCAATCGGCGCCATCAATGCCGCGATCATCGCCGGCAATCCACCGGAACGGCGCGTCGCGCGGCTGAAGGAGTTCTGGGAACTGGTCTCGTCCCCGGTGCCCTGGATCCCGCCGCTGACAAGCGAGCCTGGGCGTACCGCCTTCAGTGAGGCAAGCGCCGCTTTGGTTGCGACCTTCGGCGTGCCCGGCTTCTTCATCCCGCGATTTCCGCCGGCGCTGCTGTGGCCGCCGGGCAGTCCGCAGTCGCAGAGCTACTACGACACCGCGCCGCTTCGCGCCACGCTGGAGCGCCTGGTCGATTTCGACCGGATCAACGATTTGCAGACCCGCCTCAGCGTCGGCGCGGTGAGCGTAACGACGGGCAATTTCAGATATTTCGACAATGTCGAGTTCGGCAAGTTCGGCAAGAAGATCGGACCCGAGCATATCATGGCGTCCGCGGCGCTGCCGCCGGGCTTTCCCTCGATCGAGATCGAGGGCGAGCACTACTGGGATGGCGGCATCGCGTCCAACACGCCGCTCGACCATGTGCTGGACCAGGAAACCGTCCGCGACCTGCTGATTTTCCAGGTCGACCTGTTCAGTGCCCGCGGGCGGTTGCCGGAAACGTTGCTGGAGGCAGCCGAGCGCGAAAAGGACATTCGCTATTCCAGCCGCACCCGGATGAACACCGACAAGAACAAGCAGGTGCACAACACCCGCAAGGCGCTGTGCGACTTGATCGCCAAATTGCCCGGCGAGCTCAAGAGCGATCCGTCGGTGGAAGCGCTGCGGGAGGCGGTCCGGGAAAACACCATCACCGTGGTGCACCTGATCTATCGCAGCAAGAACTACGAATCGTCATCGAAGGATTACGATTTTTCACGCGTCGGAATGGTCGAGCACTGGAGCGCGGGCGTCCGCGATGTTCACCTGTCGATGCGCCACAAGGAGTGGCTGCAGCGGCCGCAATCCGGCGAAACCATGGTGACCTACGATCTCACGGGGGACGGCAGCGCAACCCTCGGCAGCCAACAGGAGTGATGAAGACAATGGGTACGTTGACAGGCAAGACCGCCATTGTGACCGGTTCGACAAGCGGTATCGGGCTCGCTTATGCGCGCGCGTTCGCCCGCGCCGGCGCCAACATCGTTCTCAACGGCATGGGCGCTGCGGCCGATATCGAGAAGGAACGCGCCGGCATCGAAGGGGATTTCAGGGTCAAGGCGGTGCATTCGCCCGCCGACATGACCAGGCCCGCCGAGATCGCCGAAATGGTCGCGCTGGGTGAAAGCACCTTCGGTTCGGTCGATGTGCTCGTCAACAATGCCGGCATCCAGTTCGTCTCGCCGGTCGAGGAATTTCCGCCCGAGAAGTGGGAGGCGATCATCGCGATCAACCTGTCGTCGGCGTTTTACGGCATCCGCGCTGCCGTGCCCGGCATGAAGAAGCGCGGCTGGGGCCGCATCATCAACACCGCGTCCGCGCATTCGCTGGTCGCCTCGCCGTTCAAGTCGGCCTATGTGTCGGCCAAGCACGGCATCGCCGGCCTCACCAAAACCGTGGCGCTGGAACTCGCCACCTTCAAGATCACCTGCAATTGCATCAGCCCCGGTTATGTCTGGACGCCGCTGGTCGAAAAGCAGATTCCCGACACCATGAAGGCCCGCAACCTGACCAAGGAGCAGGTCATCCAGGACGTGCTGCTGCAGGCGCAGCCGACCAAGCAGTTCGTCACCTCCGAGCAGGTCGCGGCACTGGCCCTGTTCCTGTGCGGCGACGATGCCGCACAGATCACCGGCGCCAACCTCTCGATCGACGGCGGCTGGACCGCGGCGTAGGACATGATGCGCCGCCGCCCCGGAGGGAGCCGAGACAGCACGGTCGCTGCCTAGCCGGGTCTTGTTGTTCGGCTCACGAAAGGCCGCCTTGAGGTGTGCCGAATATGCAAGATATCGACGGTATCACCGCGCAACCGATAGAAAATACGGAATGGGTAGCGAATGACGGCGGCGACGCGGACCCCAGAACGTTGCGCAACGCGCGGAGCGGCCTCGGGTGATTGACAAATGCGATCAATCACGTCCTTTAACCGACGTTTGATCGCATCGGCTACCGCCGGACTGGCGTTGGTGGTGTAATGGGCCGCAATCGATTCCAGGTCCGCAATGGCTTGCCGGGAATAGACAAGCTTCACGCCGAACCAAATTTTGCGAAGGCGGCTTCAATTTCAGCGTCGGAGGCTGCTTCACCGGCATCGATGGAAGCCAACGCAGCGTCTATGGTCCGCAATTCCTGCCGGGTGGCGAGATAGTCGCCCGCGTGAAGTTCGCTTTCAATTTGGTTGGCGATCGCGGCCAGTTCGTCCTGGGCCGCCTCGGGCCAGGTCTGAACACGTGCCATCAGATTTCTAAGGTCGGTCGTCATGATGACATGGTATCACCCGGATCTTCCTCATCCAACCGTTGTCGCACGCGGTAGGACGAACTCTTCCCGAACGCCAGCACGTGCAGGCCGAGCCGCTGCCGCACGATCCAGAACAGCAGCACGGTCTCGAAGCTGAGCGAGATCGAGGTTGCCGCCGCGGCGCCGTGGCCGCCGAACCGCGGCACCAGCACCACGCAGAGCACGACGTTCATGACAAAGGCCAGCGCATAGGCCAGCGCGCAGATGTGCTGATGGCCGAGCATGTTGAGCAGGCGCTCGACCGGGCCGATGGCGGAGCGCACCACGAGCCCGATGGCGGCGACGAACATGATGTCGTAGCCGGAGACGAATTGCGGGCCGAACAGCCACAACAGGGGCTCGCCCAGCGCGAGCAGCAGCACCGTCGCGGCCAGCGACGGCCAGAACGTCCATTTGATCGCATGGGCGACATAGGCCGAGAGCCGTGCCCGGTCGCCAAGCGCGTGATATTCGGCGAAACGATGCGCGGTCGTCGCCGACATCGCATAGTGAATGAAGGAAATCAGCGCCAGCGTCTTCACCACGGCGAAATAGACGCCGACCTCTTCCGAACTGCGAAATTGCTGCAGCACCAGCACGTCGGTATAGGACAGCAGCAGGTAGAAGCTCTCGACCAGCAGGATCGGCAGCGAGATCGCGAGCCACCCGCGGAAATCATAGGCCTTCGCTCCCGGCTCGATATGGCTTCTGAGCCGGCGATTGAGCAGCACCATCTGACCGACCATCGCGATCCACACTGCCGCCGCGCTGGCCAGCATGGCAAGCGTTGCGCCGAGGTGGAAGCCGAGTGCGAAGGCGCCGGCGGTAAATCCGATGATCAGCGCCTGGCGGACCACGAATTGCGGCATCAGGCCGAGCCGCATCCAGTCATGCGAGCGGGCGATGCCGTCCTGGGTATTGGCGACCACGAACGCCGGCAGCGTCAGGCAGCCGATGTAAAGCGGCACCACCGCGGCGGTCTCGATCCAGGGCGACGACGCCTTCACGAGTGCCGCCAGCAGCATCGACACCACGACAGACACGCCCAATGTCATCCAGCGGCTGCCGGACAGAAAGCCGCGCAGCAGCGCCTGTTCGCCGCTGGTGCGGTATTCCGGAATGATCTTCTGCGCCGACACCGAAATGCCGAAATCCATCATGCTGCCCAGCAGCAGCACCCAGGTCCAGACATAGACGTAGACGCCGTAATCCGAACCGCCCATCCAGCGCGCCAGCAGGATCTGCGACAGATAGGCGAGCGCGGCGCTGACGACGCGGATGACGAAGATCGTGCCGGCAAGCCGGCTCGTCACCGAGGCTTCGCTGGAGCCGCCGAGGGCGCCACCGAGCATCGATCGCAGCCGGGCGCTCAGGCCCCTGGGCAACGTTGCGGCGGATTGTGCGTCCATCACGGCCACGGCGGAATCCCGGAGATCATGCCGCATCAGCGCGACGATCCTCCGCCTATCAACGATTCGTTAAGATTTGGTTGGGTGGCACTCAATGTTCCATTCGTAGCCCGGACGGAGCCCTCGGGTCACGCCTTCGGCGTGCCCCGAGGGCTGCATCCGGGCTACGGGCGCTATTCGAGATTGGTATTGAATTCGTAGGAATGGCTGCCGCCGACCAGGGTCAATTTGAGCGCGGCGCCGTCGGGATTGGCGCCGGGCGGCAGCCCGTCGAGTTCGAATGCGAATCGCTTGACCCCGGGCGGCCCATGCTCGAGCAGCTTCGGAACCGGCAGCCCCCAGTCCGGCGTCGGTCCTTCGACAAACAGGTCGACCGATGTGGCGTCGGATGGCGCGACCACGTCGACCACCACGGTCGATTTGCCGTCGCGCTTGACGTCGCGAATGGTCAGCGGATTGGGGTCACCGACATTGGCGGGCTTCGGCACGGTGTCGAGTGCCGCGAACAGCGCGGTGTCCTCCGTGCTCGCCACGCTGGTGAAGGCGAGTTCGGGGTCGGCTTCGACGGGAATGCAGAGCTTGTCGCAGACCGCATAATTGATGGCCGCGCGAAGCGTCACCGGCTTGTCGGCGTTCTTCGCCACGATCCGCAACGGCAGCACGATCTGGTCGTGATAGCCCATGGAGTGGCCGCCGGCGCCGTCGTCGAACTTGAGCGGTGCCGGCCACAGCACGGTCACGGCTTCGATGTTTTCGGATTTGGAAAAATCGAAGCGCGGCGGCACACCGGAATCGCCGGGCGTCCGCCAATAGGTCTTCCAGCCCGGCGCCAGCTCGAAGGCGATGCCACCGAGCAGCACCGCGCCGCTGCGCGATCCCGCCAGCAGCCGGACCGCGGAATGCCCATCGCGCTGCCATGGCGATGCATCCTCGGCTCGAGCCTCGATCGCCAGGGACGAGGCAAATATGGTTGCGGCAAGGCCAAGCGCGGTGCGCAGGGGAACTGGGACGATCATGCGACGTCTTTAGCGCCAAGCGAGAGGGCAAACCATTGAATTGCTTGTGATGGATGGTGAAAAGGCAGGTCCGGCTTGATTGACAGAACGCGCACCCAATATCAGGATATGCATCGACACGAGAGTCCTTTGCGGATGGACCCTGAAGGCAAAAAACCCAGGACGGCTCGCCGCGAGGACGCGGGCGCCGGCGATAATTCGGCCGGCCCCGGCTATCTCGACGGGCGATTGCTGATCGCGATGCCGGAGATGGGCGATCCGCGCTTTGAACGCTCGGTGATTTACCTCTGTGCGCATTCATCCGAGGGCGCGATGGGCATCATCGTCAATCGTCCGGCGGGCAGCATCGATTTTCCCGGATTGCTGGTTCAGCTCGACATCATCAAGAAGGCCGACCAGATCAAGCTGCCGGAAAACGCCGAATCCATGAAAGTGCTGCGCGGCGGCCCGGTCGAGACCGGCCGCGGCTTCGTGCTGCATTCGAGCGACTTCTACATCGAGAAGGCGACGCTCAGAATCGACGAAGGCATTTGCCTGACGGCCACGGTCGATATCCTGCGCGCGATCGCCAGCGGCGCCGGGCCCAAGCATGCCATCCTCGCATTGGGCTATGCCGGCTGGGGCGCGGGACAACTGGAAAATGAAATCCAGCATAATGGCTGGCTGCATTGCGACGCCGATCCCGATCTGGTGTTCGGCGGAGACGTCGATGAAAAGTACCTGCGGGCGCTGCGCAAGATCGGGATCGACCCGGGCATGCTGTCCGCCGACGCCGGACACGCCTAGCGAACGCCTCTCACTCCGCGGCCTGTTGCGCGACGGTCGGGGCGGTACCGGCCACCGTGGCGCGGCGCATGTCGCGGGGCTGCGACTGGTCGTAGCGGCGCACACGATGCATGGTCTGGCGGTTATCCCACATCACGAGATCATGCAGGGTCCATTTGTGGACATGGACGAATTCCGGTTTCGTCGCGTGCTCGGTGAGATCGCGCAGCAGGAGGCGGGCCTCCGGCACCGTCATCCCCTTGATGGCGCCGGCGTGCGAGGACAGATACAGTGACTTGCGGCCGTGCACCGGATGGGTGCGCACCAGTCGCTGCAGCACCGGCTTGAACATCTGCTTTTCGTCCTCGGTATAGTCGAGGAAGCCGAGCGAGCCGCGCGAATACATCAGCGAATGCTCGCAGATCATGTCCTCGATCTCGGCCTTGGTCTCGTCGTCGAGCGCATCATAGGCCGCGCGCATGTCGGCGAATTCGGTGTTGCCGCCCTTCGGATTGACCACCCGCGCCGACAGCAGCGAGAACTTCGCCGGGATCGGCCGGAATGAACTGTCCGAATGCCAGAGGCAGTTGCCGAGGTTGAACAGATGCGTGCGATGTTCGCGCGGCAACGGCTTGCCGTCCTTGCCGAGATTGGAGACGTCGTTCAATCCGGAGGTGAGCCGGTAGTCTTCCTTTTTCGTCACGGTGCCGCCGCGGGCATTTTCGCGCTCGCCGAAATTGCGCGCGAAGGCGAGTTGCTGCTCGTCGGTTATGTCCTGGTTGCGGAACAGCAGCACGGCGTATTTGTCCATGCCGGCTTCGATGTCGGCGGCCTGCTGCGGCGTCAGCGGTTGCCGCAGGTCGACGCCGGAGACTTCGCCAAAGAAATGCGGGTGAATCTGCCGGATCGACACGGTCATGACGTCCCTCCTGGTCGGGACGAGCGGTCTTGGCCCCGCTCGGTTGCACAAAAAACTACTCCCTGGTGGTGTGATGTCAACGCTTCGCAGGCAAGCGGCCTGCGCTATGCGTTGCGCGCCATCAGTCCGCCGTCGACCGGGATCACGGCGCCGGTCAGGAAGGACGCCGCCGGCAGGCACAGGCTCAGTGTGATGTGCGCGACTTCCTCGGGATCGCCGTAGCGGCCGAGCGCGGTCCGGCGCCTTGCGTAGATCGCCTTGTGCTCGTCGTCGATGCGCGCGGTCATGGCGGTGGTGATCGGGCCGGGGCAGATGCAGTTCACCGTGATGCCGTCGCGGCCAAGCTCCACCGCGAGCGAGCGCGTCAGTCCGGTCACGCCGGCCTTCGCCGCGGAATAGGGACTGTGCATGGCCGTGGCGCCGAGCGCCTCGGTCGAGGCGATATTGACGATGCGCGGACAGCGCGACTTGCGCAGCCACGGCAGTGCCGCGCGGATCACGCGCGGGTGCGCGGTCAGCATGACGGCAAGCGCCTTCGCCCATGCCTCGTCGTAGCCGTCATCGTCGATCGCCACGCGCACCGAGATGCCGGCGTTGTTGACGACGATGTCGAGACCGCCGAAATGCGCGGCCACCGCATCGACCACGGTCCGGACGTTGTCGGGGCTCGTGACGTCGAGCGGCCAGTTCCGGGCGGTGCCGCCATTTGCCACGATCTCTGCGGCGACGCGCTCCGCGTGTTCATTCGCGATATCGGTGACCGCGACCTTGGCGCCTTCGGCCGCGAACACCCGCGCGGTGGCCCGGCCCATGCCGCTCGCCGCACCGGTGACCAGCACGGTCAATCCCTCGACCGACCGGCTGAGCTGTTTGAAGTCGGACATGGCGCGCTCGCTCGACATCGTGCTGCTGGATTGACAAGGCTCGCATCGATCCGCACAGAGGTCAAACGAGGTGAATGGGATGGAGCCGGCGGGATGAACGAACTGGATTTCGGCGGCAAGCAGCTTCTGGTGGTCGGCGGTTCCAGCGGCATTGGCAACGGCATCGCACAGGCATTCCGCAGCAGAGGCGCGCGGGTGCAGGTTTGGGGGACCCGCGCTTCTGCCGCCGAATA
This sequence comes from Bradyrhizobium sp., assembly GCA_036273255.1. Classification (GTDB taxonomy): domain Bacteria; phylum Pseudomonadota; class Alphaproteobacteria; order Rhizobiales; family Xanthobacteraceae; genus Bradyrhizobium. The sequence goes on along the minus strand of DASUIA010000118.1, from coordinate 6,227 downwards.
TTCGGCGGCGGAAGGATCGCAGCTCGATGGTCTCGACTATGTGCAGCTCGACGTCGGCGATGCGCAGGCGATCGAGCGATTCCGGCCCGCCTTCGACCGGCTCGATGTCCTGGTGCTGGCGCAAGGCGCGGTGATCTACCAGCGCGGCGAATTCGAGATGCCCGGATTCCGCAAGGTACTGGAAGTCAATCTGCTGAGCCTGATGGCCTGCGCGACCAAATTCCAGCCCATGCTGCGCGCCGCGAAGGGGTCTCTCATCATTGTGAGCTCGACCGCCGCCTATCATTCGACCAAGGGCAATCCCGCCTACAATGCCTCGAAAACCGGCGCCGTCGGATTGACCCGGACGCTTGGGCAGGCCTGGGCCGAGGATGGCATCCGCGTCAATGGCATCGCGCCCGGCCTGGTCGATACCAGGATGACCAAGGTAACGACCTCCAATCCGAAGCGGCTCGAAGGCGCGATCGGCCGGATACCGTTGAAGCGGCTGGGGACACCGGCCGACATGGCGGGCGCCGCGCTGTTCCTGGCCTCGCCGCTGGCCTCGTACATCGTCGGTCAGACCCTGGTCGTCGATGGCGGCCTCATTCTGTAGCGAAAGGCCGCCGGCGCATTGGTCCCCGGAACCGGAACGGGATTCAACGGTTACCTCCGCTGAAAACAGGGAGTGATCGCGATGGACAAGGATCGAATTGCCGGCTCGGCCAAGGATTTCGCCGGTAAGGTCGAAAGCACCGCCGGCGAAATCGCTGGCGATGCGAAAACCCAGGGCTCGGGCCGCGCCCGTGAGGCCGCAGGCACGGTGCAGAATCTCTACGGCCAGGCCAAGGATGCGGCTCGCGATGCCGGCGATGCGGCGATGAACTATGCCAGGGATACTTACGAGAACAGCGGCGACAGCCTGCGCGACGGCTCGCAGGCGGTGGCAAGAAAGGTGCGGGAAAATCCGCTCGGGGCGCTGCTGGTCGCAGGCGGCATCGGTTTTGCGCTGGCGATGCTGATGACGCGCCCGCCACGCCGCCCGCCGCCGTCGCGCTGGCGCTATTATAGCTGATCTTTTGCGATACAACCCATCCTCCTCCGTCAAGGGCACAAAGCAAGAATGGAAGCACGGCGTAATATCCGGAGGGAAGGAATAGGCGCGCCACGAGCCCACGTTCAATGGGTTCTATGCCGGTCAAGCCGTCGTTTCCTTCGATGGGATCGCTGACTCCAGATCAGTCCTTGGCGGGCGGGTCGAGGTTGGCAACCGTCGCCTTGCTCATGAGCGCAAATCATCTTTCGAACCAAGGATGAATATCACCGGACGAGCGCTAAGCTTCTGAATGAAGGAGCCGTCCCGTGAACACCGGCGCCGCCATTCATTCGCCGACAGGAAAGTAGGATTGATCTTGCGCAGCAGGCGATCCTCAGCGTGCTGGAAGGCAGTGTAAAGCTCCGAGTAGTTCAGGTCGTCTCCGATCACCATGACATCGATATCGCTTTGTGCGGTATCCGTTCCCTTGGCAACGGAGCCATAGACGAAGGCGGTCTTGATCTTGTCTGCGTAGGGTTCGAGAGTCCTCTTCAAAGGCTCGCGTAACGCGACCGTCTTGAGGACCAGTCCCTGCAACTCCTCGAATATCGGCGAATGCCGATTGGCGCGATAGTGCTTTTGATTGCCGACACTCTCGACCGAGACAAGCCCACTGCGCTGAAGCCGACCGAGTTCGCGTACGACCGCCCCGGTGCCGGATTCAACAGTTCGGATTATTTCCGAGGTGTAAAAGCTGCGGTCGGGATGCGCGAAAATAAGACCCAGCACGCGCTGCTGGACCTTTGAAAACAGCGCGCTCGACAGATTGATGGCTTCGGCTTTCGTACCCATGTTGGGGAACATAGTACCCAAATTGGGTAGGATCAACTCCTCTTCGTCGAGGAAAGGAGTACCGAACCTGCGGATCGACCGATGCGACCCAAACCCATCCCGCTTTAGCGCGTGAAGAAACCCGGGAACGAGGCCGCGCGTCCGACGTTGCGCGGTGGCCGCGGTCCCTGGGGCTGCAACGCCTGCGGCGGGCGCGGCGCGTTGCCAAATCCTCCAAAGAACTCGCGCAGTCCCGGCGGGCCGGACTGAATTTGCCGAGGTTTCCTCGGCCTGGGCGGCGCGGGTATGGTTGCGGGAGCCGCGGGCGCAGCCGTCCCACTGGGGGCAACGGCTGCGGTGCCGCCGGGTGCAACGGCCGCGACCGGCGTTTCGCCCTTGGCCTGTTCGTGTCCGATCTCGCGACGTGGCCAACTGAAATCGTCGGCGCGGCCGGCGGGCGCTGCCAGCGGCTCGCCCTTGACCAGGGTTCGCGCCGCCAGCGGGTCGACCGCGGCTGGCCGCGACCCGGGGCCGCCGAGCAATTGGTCGGTGCCGACCGAGGAGGCGACCAGGGGCAGGATGGGTCCCGCCAGCGGACGCGGTGCGGGCTGACCGGGCTGTGCGTTGGCGTCGGGCGTGGCCGGTTCGGTCGGCAGCGTGATGGGCGCGGAGCGTGCCGCCAGCAACCGTGTGATCTCGCGCTCGACATAATGCGCGAGCTTGCGGGCGCCGGCCTGGGTGAAGTAGACGCCGTCATAGGAGCGCAGCCGGCGGATCTGGCCTTCGAAATCCGGACCCTGCTGCAAATAGCGGCCGGCTTCGTCAACGAACCCATCCCAGACATCGACATAGGTGATGCCGGCCTTGCCGGCGGCATCGCGGTACAGCGAATCCAGGAACAGCATGTCCGAGGTTCCCTTCGGACCGCGTATCGCGGGAAGGCCGACCCATACCACCGGCACGCCCTTGGATTTGAGCACGCCGATCATCTCTTCGATTTTCTTGGTGTAGAGTTCGACCCAGCGTTCCTCGCGGAATTCATACAGGCCGTTGGGCGAACGCGCGCTCTTTTCCGGCGTGATCGACGGCGGTGCATCGTCGGCGGCGTCATCCGGCGACAATTCGCTGTCGACCGCCTTGTCGTCGGGCTTCGCGCCGGGCTCGGCATTGGGTTTGGCCGGATCCGCGGGCTTGGCCTCCGGCTTGGCGCGGGCATCCTTCTTGTCGTTCTTCTTGTCGGATTTCTCGGCCGCCGGCTCGTGGATCGGGATCCGATCGTTGAGCCCGAGCATCACGACGATGGCTTCGGGCTTCTCGGTGGCGAGAATGGCTTTGGCTGCCGCCGCCCAGTCGGCCGGCTCCCCCCTCGGCTGATATTTGATCAGCCCGCTATAGGTCTTGTGCTTGCGGATCACGCCGATTTCCGGCTGGTCGGCATAGGCGTCCTCGAGGCCGTAGGCGAGCCAGTCCGCCATGGCGTCACCGAGCACCAGCACGTTGCGTTCCGGCACGGTCTCGCGCTTTTCCGGCGGCGGCGCCCTGGAGAAGTCCTCGCGGACCACGCGCTGCTTCGGCACCTGCTGCTGGAATGGGGTGAAGAGATCGCCGCCGAACCAGCCGTGACCGCTGCTGCGCGGCTGCGGCCGTGGCGGCCCGCCGAAGTTGAAAAAGAACTGCGCCGACGCCGGCCCGGCGATCCCGACCAGCAGCGCAACCGCGACCGCCAGCGTGATCAGCGGCCCGCGTTCGGTAAACACCCGGAAAAAGGACTTCGGACTGGTCATGCGCATTGGTCGGAATGAGATCCGTTGAATCCCTATAATAGCGGAATCAGGCCGCAAGCGGGCAGATTCCGCCGCCATAAACCGGGCATCGGCTCCCGCCGTCAAGCGAACGGTGGAAATGTCGGCTTTGCGGTTACCGTTTGCCCAATCAGCGCCCTCGGAGCCGTTCCAGCACGTCGGAGGAAGCAAATCCATCCGCCGGCGCCCCGATTGAGGCCTGGAAGCTCCGCAGGGCCTCCCTGGTCTGTCCGCCGAACTGGCCGTCCGGGGTACCGCGGTAGAAACCGCGCTGGGCGAGGAGTTGCTGAAGTTCCAGCCGCTCGGCGCGCGATAGTTCCCGTTCCTGCCGCGGCCAGGGCTGCACGAACGGCGCCCCGCCGGCCAGGCGGTCGGCGAAGTGGCCGATCGCGAGCGCATAGGCCTCGGCCGGGTTGTATCTCATGATCACCCGGAAATTCTGCAACATCAGAAAGCCGGGCCCCTCGGCACCGGCCGGCGCCAGCAAATAGGCCTTCTCGGCCGGATGCGGGAATGGCTTGCTGCCCGCGCGCGCGAGACCGAGATGCTCCCACTGTGCGATGGTCATCGGCTTGGCCCGGTCGGCCAGCATGTAGTTGAAGCCCTGCGGGACGACGACCTCGTAGCCCCAGGTCTGACCGGCCTGCCAGCCATCCTTCTTGAGATTGTTGGCTGTAGAGGCGATCAGGTCGGCCGGATCGTCGACCACGTCGCGGCGGCCGTCGCCATCGGCATCGACGGCGTAGCGCTTGAACGCGGTCGGCATGAATTGCGTGGGACCGAAAGCGCCGGCCCAGGAGCCGCGCATCTGTTCGGGACGCAGATCGCCATGATGCAGGATTTCCAGGGCCGACAGGAACTCGTCCCTGAAATAGGCCTGGCGGCGGCCGATGCAGGCGAGCGTTGCGGTGGATTGCAGCACGCTGCGATCGCCCATCTGGGTGGAATAGTTCGATTCGATGCCCCAGATGGCCGCGATCACATGGCGATCGACGCCGTAAGCCTTCTCCGTCGCGTCGAACTGCGGCTTGTATTTCACGAGGATGTCGCGGCCGGTGGCAAGCCTGTCGTCATTCACCAGAATGTCGAGATAGTCCCAGATCGACTTGGTGTATTCCGGCTGCGAATCCATCAGATCCATGATGCGCAGATCGGGCGTGAGCCCCGCAGTAAAGCGCTGGAAGCTTTGCTGCGAGATGCCGCGACGGGCGGCATCCGGCCACATCGAAGCGACGCAATTGTCGAAGTTCGCCGCCGCCTGGCGGATGGCGCTTGCGGTCATCAGGGGGTGGCCGGAGGCGCCGTCCTCGCCGCTCCATGGCAGCGGCGCGCTGCTCGCGGCGGGTGCGGACGGCGTCGGCGCCGAGGTGCCGGGCGGCGGTGCGGCCTGGCCGCCTTTCGAGAGTGAGCCGGTGAAGATGCTGTCGAGGAAGCCCAACGGCCCGCCACCAGAGGACGACTGTGCCTGCGCCTCGCCGGACACCAGCAGCGCCGCGATCATCAGGACCATGCTCGTTTGCCGATTCGCCAACTGTCGTCTCCGCCGCGCCATGTGCTGCCCACCCGCCTTCAGGAGTCCCCGTCGCGGTTTCCACCACCTTAACAAACACGAGAATTTGTTGTCAGAATTACAGCCCATCCGGGCCGGTTGGTTCGCCGACGGCAAGGAACCAACATCCGCCTTTGTTCCCGGCCGCAAAAACGGTTACCAACGTACCCCAAGCCCTCCGCACGTTTTCTCTCAAGGCACTCCGTCATCCCATGAAAATCCGCAAAGCCGTCTTTCCGGTCGCCGGCCTCGGCACCCGCGTCCTTCCCGCTACCAAGGCCATGCCGAAGGAAATGCTGACCATCGTCGACAAGCCGCTGATCCAGTATGTGGTCGACGAGGCCAAGGAGGCCGGCATCGAACATTTCATCTTTATCACCGGCCGCAACAAGGGCGTCATCGAAGACCATTTCGACAGGATGTATGAACTCGATGCCACGCTCGCTGCGCGCGGCAAAAAAGCCGAGATCGACATCCTGGCGCGCGACCAGCCGGAAGCCGGCGCCATGAGTTTTACGCGGCAGCAGGCGCCGCTCGGGCTCGGCCACGCCGTGTGGTGTGCCCGCGACATCGTCGGCGACGAGCCGTTCGCCGTGGTGCTGCCCGATGAACTCGTGCTCCACACCCCGGGTTGCCTGGCGCAGATGGTCGAGGCTGCCGGCAAGCTCGCCGACAAATCCAACCTGATCGCGGTGGAAGCGGTGCCCGATCATCTCACGGATCAATACGGCATCTGCGGCGTCGGCAAGCGCCGGGGCAGGATATTCGAGGTCGACGGTATGGTGGAGAAGCCGCCGAAGGGCACCGCGCCGTCGAATCTTTCGATCACCGGGCGCTACATCCTGCAGCCGGAAATCTTCAGGATACTGGAAACCCAAAAGCGCGGCGCCGGCGGCGAGATCCAGCTCACCGATGCCATGATCGGGCTCGCCGCCACCCAAGGCTTCTACGGCGTGGAATTCGAGGGCGAGCGCCACGACTGCGGCTCCAAGGCCGGCTTTCTCCGCGCCAACATCGCCTTCGGCATGGC
>DASUIA010000117.1:0-45890 GCA_036273255.1 Bradyrhizobium sp. | reverse complement strand
TATTCCTTCAACCTCGACGGCACCATGATGTACTGCACCTTCGCCAGTATCTTCATCGCGCAGACCTATCATATCGAGATGTCGCTCGGCACCCAGTTCGCGATGCTGGCGACGCTGATGATCACCTCGAAGGGCGTCGCCGGCGTGCCGCGGGCGTCGCTGGTGGTGATCGCCTCGACGCTCGGCCAGTTCGGCATCCCCGAAGCGGGCCTGCTGATGATCATGGGCATCGACACCTTCCTCGACATGGGACGCAGCGCAACCAATGTGATCGGCAATTCGCTCGCCACCGCGGTGGTGGCGAAGTGGGAAGGCGAACTCGCCCCCGAGCACGCGCTTGGCCCGGACGACGTCGTGCCGCCGACCATGATCCCGGGCGAGATCCCTGCGATGGCCGGTCATTGACGGGAGCGATCCATGCGCCAGATGTTGCGGAGAACGCGGCTCGCCGGCGGGCTGTTGCTAGCGGCGTGTCTGCTGCTGACGACGGCGGTGGCGGCCGAGGACGACGGCGGTGAGGGGCTGAGCCCGACGCTTGCCAACATCAAGCGCACCCACGCCGTTCGCCTCGGCTATCGCGAGAGCTCGCCGCCGTTCTCCTTCCTCGACCAGGCCAATCGGCCGATCGGCTACAGCCTCGAGCTCTGCGAAGCAGTCGTCGACGAAATCGGCGTCGCGGTCGACGACGCCAATCTCAGGATCGAATACGTCAAGGTGACGTCGGACGACCGCATTGCTGCAGTGGTGCAGAACAAGATCGATCTCGAATGCGGATCGACCACCGCCAATGCCGAGCGCGGCAAACAGGTGGCGTTCTCGCCGCTGATGTTCGTGGCCGGCACCAAGCTGATGGTGCCGAAGGCGTCGGCGATCTCCGCGCCGAACGACCTCAAGGGCAAGACCGTGGTGGTCACCAAGGGCACCACCAACGAGCAGGCCATGCATGCCATCGACAAGAAGCTCGGGCTCGGCCTCACCATCGTGACGTTGCCCGATCACGAACAGTCCTACCAGATGCTGGTGGACGGAAAGGCCGATGCGTTCGCGACCGATGACATCCTGCTCTACGGTCTGATTGCACGCCACAAATCACAGGACAAGTTCCGCGTCACCGGCGATTACCTGTCTTACGATCCCTACGGCATCATGTTCCGCAAGGGCGAGCCGCAGCTTGCTGCCGTGGTGGAACGGGCCTTCCGCAAGCTCGGTTCCAACCACGATCTCGTTCCGCTCTATGACAAATGGTTCGTCTCGCGCCTGCCGACCGGCGAGAAGCTCAACGTCGCGATCTCGCCGCAGCTCGAGGAAGCCTTCAAGGCGATGGACGACAGCGAAGGCGCGAGCAATTAGCGCAATGGAAGGGTATCGTGCGTCGGGCGGCCTCGTGGTTCGAGACGCGCGGCGTTGCCGCGCTCCTCACCATGAGGGTCTGGCACCTCATCCAGGGAAAGAAAACCTCATCCTGAGAGCCTGACCGAAAATGCGTCCAGCATTTTCAGGCGCCTTCCAACCGCTTGAAAATGACTCCCTATTTTCGTCATGGCCGGGCTTCGTCCCGGCCATCCACGTCTTTCTTGCTTAAGTGAAGCCAAGACGTGGATGCCCGGGACGGAGCCCGGGCATGACGAGTTTCGACAAAAGGATCGCGAAGCGATGCGTCTCGAAGGATGAAGTGCGCCTAATGCGGGATGTGGAGCGCGGATTTCACCGTGTTGACGGCGTTGTTGAGGGCGGCCTTGGTTTGACCGGTCAGGGTACTGGCTTCGTAGGTCGGGCCCGCGGTGAAGCCCGTCTTCGGTTTCAGGCCGACGGTCGTTTCGACCTTGGACAGCGTTTCCGCGAAGCTCTTTTTGGTGGCATCGGCCGCCTTGCCCAAGTCGGCGGTCTGCCTCGAGATGGCGGATGTTACTGACGATGCGATCGAGGCAATGTCGGCCATGCGATGTTCCCGGTTGGCGCAGAGAACATCGGCCAGTCATGGTTAACGAATCCTTAACAGCCCTGTGGTCGGCTCAAAGGAAATTCAGATCCCGAGCGCGACCGCCTCGGGCGAGGTTGGCATATTCGATCGCCAGGAACAGGCCGCCGGCGACATAGATCCTTCGATCCTGCGCCACGGCGAGCCTCTCGCTGAGTTCGACCGCGGCCTCGAGGGTTGCGGCGACGCGCACGCAGGCGCGCGGATTGGCCTCACGCACCGCGCCGGCCAGCTCCTCGGCATCCATTCCCTTGTGACGGGCCGCGGTGCAGATGATGGTGTCAAACGACGGCGCCAGCGCGCCCACGATCTCGCTCGTCTTCTTGTCGAAGGAAATGCCGAGCACCAGAACCCAGCGGTCCGCGCCGTGGATTGCCTGCAGGCTGGCGAGCGCCTGCCGGATGGCGTCAGGGCTGTGGCCGACGTCAATGACGGTGAACGGCGACGACCGGATCATCTCGAGCCGGCCCGGCCAGCGCGCGTCGCGCAGCCCCGACCGCACCGCGGCCTCTAGTCCGCGAAATGTCCGTTCAGGATGACTGCGACGCAGCCAGACCAGCAGAAGGGTGATGGCGATGGCGGCATTGTTGAATTGAAACGCGCCGAGCAGCCGCATCTCGAGCGCGTCAAACTGGTTGTCGCCGAACCGATAGTCGAAACGCTGGGCGGCCGAGGCGACGGTTTCGCCCGCGATCCCGATCTGGTCGCGGATGAACACGGTCGACACCGCGCGATTGCGAAGATATTCGGTCAGATGAGGTCGCAACTCGCGGCAGTTCTCGCCAACCACAATAGTGCCATCAGATGCACAGGCGTCACTCTTGTCGGAGACGATCAATTCGAGCGAGGGGCCGAGCAATTCGACATGCTCGTAATCGACCGAGGTGATGCAGGTGATGCGCGCGCCGACCAGTCGTACCGGATCATAGCGGCCGCCGATGCCGGCCTCGAACACCGCGAAGTCGCATCCCTGGTCCTGGAAATATCGGCAGGCCAGCGCGAACATGGCCTCGAAGCTTCCGAATTTCTCGTTCCGCCGCGCGGAAACGTCTGACATCGCAGCGCCGATCCGCGCCACGAGATCCGCCAGTTCGGCATCGCCGATCGGCGCCCCATCGATCTGAAAGCGCTCGTTGAACCGATAGAGATGCGGCGAGGTGAACAAGCCGGTGCGCAGGCCGAGGGCGCGGCCGATACCGGCGCAGAACGCCGCGGTGCTTCCCTTGCCGTTCGAGCCAGTGACCACCACGGCGATGCGCTGCAGCCAGGCCCGATCCACCGCGATGGCTTCGAGCAGCTCGGCCATCCGCGCCAGGCATACGCCGTCGCCGTATTTCGGCAGGTCAAACAATCAACAATCCCATTGTGGACAGCGTGTGGTGCCAGATTTTCAGGATCAGATCGCCGCGGCCACTTTGCTCCAGCATCCGGATCGACGGGTTGGCATTCACTTCGATGATGGCAGTGGCAGTCGGATCGCCGCCGATGCCGGCAAACAGATCCACCGCGGCGACCCGCAGGCCCAAAGCGCGGGCAGCCTTTCTGGCGCAGGCGAGCGGTGCTTCGTAACCAGGTGTCTCGATCACCATGGTCCCCCCCGCGCTGAGATTCATCCGTCCGGGGATTTCCCAGCGGCTGCCGCTGGGCAGCACGGCGTCGAGTGAATCGTCGGGTCCCGCCGGAATCGAAACCGGGGAGGGACCGCGGGATCGCAGCCCCGCATTGTGCGCGACCAGAAGATCGCGGATCGAGCGCGCGCCATCGCCCGACACCGACGGTGGATATTTCCGCGCGGTATAGACCACCTCGTCATCGAGCAGAAAAACCCGGTACTCGGTCCCGTGGGCCAGCGGCTGGATCAGGACTGAGTCGTAGGATTGCGAGACCTCGTCGAGATAGCGCGCGAGCGCGGCCTCGCCGTGCACGGCCTGCGCGAAATCGCCGCGCGACCCGAACAGCGGCTTGACGAAGGCGGATGCGCCCAATGCCCTGAAATAGCGGAGGGTGTCTGCGCGCTCATGCCCGGCGGGACGAAGCGCGCGACGGCGGTCATCGAGGAAGAAATAGTCGCCGCCGAGCGTCGCAAGGCCGGCCCGTTCAAGGATGGTGTTGGTGAGGTATTTGTCCGATGCCAGCGTCGAGGCGGTGGCGCTGTTCTGCGGGTACCAGGAACATCGGCCGGCGCCGAAGTGAAGGCGGTTGCCGTTCGAGGCGACGCTGAAAACCATGCCCGCGCCCGCGCTGATGTCCTCGAACGTCAGCCCGAATTCGACACAGGCATATTCCGCATAGATCGACTGGTCCGGATAGAAGTCCGGCTTTCCGGATCGAATGTTGGCGAGGCGGTACATGCGGTGGTCGATGATCTGGTATTCCGGTTGAATCGCGTCCCGCGCCGGGGCGGGGGGCAAATTTATTGTCCTTATCACCTCCGTTGCAGCAAGATAATTGCGCCCGGCGGTTGATCGCGACGGCAGCGTTGTCGAAGCGTTCAGCAGGGTCAATGGACCGCGATTTCGAACCCTCGATCCTGCATCGACGGCGGTTGACTATCGCTGATATTGGTCTACCTCACACCCTAAATCACCAATCCTTTCAGAGGTTTTTCGCCCGATCGCGCGAGGTGTTGCCGGCGCGGTCGTTTGATGTCCTGACAAAGAGGAAAACCACGTCGCATGAGCGCCTTCCACCGAGAAAAAGTCCTTGCCGTCCGGCATTGGACCGACACGCTGTTCAGCTTTACCGCCACCCGCAATTCCGGGTTTCGCTTCCTCAACGGACAGTTTGCGATGATCGGCCTCGAGGTCGACGGCCGTCCGCTGCTGCGGGCCTACAGCATGGCGAGCGCCAATCACGAGGCGGAGCTGGAATTCTTCAGCATCAAGGTTGCCGATGGTCCGCTGACCTCGCGGCTGCAGAAGATCAAGGAGGGCGATACCATTCTGGTCGGACGCAAGGCAACGGGAACGCTGATTGCCGACAATCTGATTGCCGGCAACCGCCTGCTGCTGCTGTCGACCGGCACCGGCCTCGCGCCGTTTGCGAGCCTGATCAAGGATCCCGACGTGTATGAGCGATTTGAAACCATCGTGCTGGTTCACGGCTGCCGCCAGGTATCCGAACTCGCCTATGGCGAAGAGCTGGTCGCGCGGCTGCGCGACGACGAATTCCTTGGGCCGCTGTTGACGGAAAAGCTGCTGTATTATCCGACTGTGACGCGCGAGCCGTTCCGCAACCGCGGTCGCATCACCGATCTGCTCGCCTCGGAGCAATTGTTTGGCGATATCGGCCTGCCGCCGCTGGATATCGCTGCCGACCGCATCATGATGTGCGGCAGCCCGGGCATGCTCGAAGAATTGCGCCAGATGCTGGAAGCCCGCGGCTTCAGCGAAGGCAGCCACAGCGAGCCCGGCCATTTTGTCATCGAAAAGGCGTTCGTCGAGCGCTGAGACGAAGCTCCAGACAACCAATGTTGATGGTGCAGCCGCACCGGCGGCTGCTATAGATCCGGCGGGACGCCGCGTGGCCTGCTGCCGACGCGTCGACACGGGGAGCGACCGGGGTCTTGTCTCTATCGCACTATGCAGACCTCACCAGGACGGCCTTTGTCTTCGCCGGAGGAGGCAGTTTCGGCGCCATTCAGGTCGGCATGATGCATTCGCTTGCCAGCCACGGCGTCGCCGCGGACATGGTGGTCGGCTCGAGTGTCGGCGCCCTCAACGGGGCCTATTATGCCGGCAATCCCACCCTGAAAGGCGTGCTGCAGCTCGAAACCATCTGGCGCGGATTGCAGCGGCACGACGTCTTTCACGGGTCGTCTAAATCGCGCTGCACTGCAAAAGGACGGATCGGCGCGATGGCCCGCGGATGGATGGCGTCGCGATTGATTCGGCAGCCTGGTCCGGGCCTGCCGTCATGACCGTGACCGCCGCTCCCGATATCGTGTAAAGGTTATTTGCAGGCTGGATTAAGCTGCCGTTCAAAAGAATAATAACGCAGAATCAGCCCGAGGGGCCCCATGGAAACGCTGCTGCTGCCGTTCTCGCCACGTTTCATCATCCTGACCATCTGCGGCGTGGTCACGGTCTTGCTGCTCGGCATCGGTATCGTCGATCACAAGGTGTTCGATCTGGTCCTGATACCGATTGTCATTTTCGGCGCCCTCACTCTGCTCGGCATTCGCGACCTCACGCAAAAGAGCCATGCGGTGCTGCGAAACTATCCGATCTCGGCGCATCTGCGCTTCCTGCTGGAAGAGATCCGGCCGGAGATGCGGCAGTACTTCTTCGAGAGCGAGAAGGACGGCATGCCGTTTTCCCGCGACACCCGCGCCGTCGTCTATCAGCGCGCCAAGATGGTGCTCGACAAGCGCCCATTCGGCACCCAGGAGGATGTCTATCGCGAAGGCTATGAATGGATGCATCATTCGGTGGCGCCGAAGCCGCATGCGCACGAAGAATTCCGCATCACCATCGGCGGCCCCGATTGCGCCCGGCCGTATTCGGCGTCGGTCTTCAATATCTCCGCCATGAGTTTTGGCGCGCTCAGCCCGAACGCCGTGCGGGCGCTGAACGCCGGCGCCAGGAAAGGCAACTTTGCCCACGACACCGGAGAAGGAGGCGTCAGCTCCTATCATCGCGAGAACGGCGGCGATCTGATCTGGGAGGTCGGATCCGGCTATTTCGGCTGCCGCAACCGCGATGGCTCTTTCAATGCGGAGGAGTTTGCACGCGTCGCCACCGGCGACCAGATCAAGATGGTCGAACTCAAGATCAGCCAGGGCGCGAAACCCGGCCATGGCGGGGTGCTGCCAGCGGCCAAGGTCTCCGAGGAGATATCGAGGATCAGGGGCGTCGCCATGGACGAGGACTGCATCTCGCCGGCTTCGCATCGCGCATTCTCGACGCCGCTGGAAATGATGGCCTTCATCGCCGAGATGCGGCGGCTGTCCGGCGGCAAGCCCGCCGGCTTCAAGCTGTGCATCGGCCATCCCTGGGAGTTCCTGGCGATCTGCAAGGCGATGCTGCAGAGCGGGAACTATCCCGACTTCGTCGTGGTCGACGGCAATGAAGGCGGCACCGGCGCGGCGCCGCTGGAATTCATGGACCATCTGGGCATGCCGATGCGCGAAGGCGTCAACTTCGTCCACAACGCGCTGATCGGCATCAATGCGCGAGATCGCATTCGCATCGGCGCCGCCGGCAAGATCGCGACCGCCTTCGACATGGCGCGCGCCATGGCGATCGGCGCCGATTGGTGCAATTCGGCGCGCGGCTTCATGTTTTCGCTCGGCTGCATCCAGTCGCTGAGTTGCCATACCGATCGATGCCCGACCGGCGTGACCACGCAGGACCCCTCGCGCAATCGCGCGCTGGTGGTGCCGCACAAGATCGAGCGGGTTTACAACTATCATCAAGCCACGCTGCAGGCGCTGGCCGAACTGCTCGCCGCTGCAGGCCTGGAGCACCCGCAGCAGATCCGGCCGATCCATTTCTCGCAGCGGACCTCGACCACCGAAGTGTGTTCCTTTGCGAAGCTCTATCCGTCGCTGCGCCCCGGCGAACTGATCGACGGCACCAGCGATGTCCGCTTTCGCGACGCCTGGGCATTGGCACGGGCGGATTCGTTCTCGCCGGCGGGATAGGCGGTACTCATCCCAGGGGATGCGAAGCGTCGGCAAGTGGCTTCATCCTTCGAGACACCGCGCAAGAGCGCGGTTCCTCAGGATGAGGTCCGCTGCAAGACCCTCATGGTGAGGAGCGCGGCGATGCCGTGCGTCTCGAACCACGAGGCCGCGGGACGACGACGGGAAGCCTGGCTAATGCGGATTTTCCAGGCTGAACAACTCGGACTGCTCGTCATAGGCGAACAGCTCCGCATAGCGTCCCCATGACACGATCGTCTTGAGCGTTTCATCCGCATAATTCTCCGACATGTAGTCCTCGAGCTCGTTGCGGAAACGCGCCGCCGGGGCGGTGTGCGAGGGCCGCTCGTCGAGCACCCGGCGGATCAGGCCGATGACCGGCACAAAGTTGAGCAGGTGTTCGGCGAACAGTTTCTTGCGGGCATCGGTTTCGAGGTGGGCGAAGCGCTTGCCGGCATCGGTCAGCATCAGGTCGCCTTCGCTCAATTGGGCAAATCGCAGCAATTGCAGGGCTTCGCCGAGGTGGAAGAGATCGTCGGCCTCGAGCTGCAAATGGTTTGCGAGCACCGGCAGGTCGGCGTGCCCGTCATAGGGCGGTCCGGCCAGTGTCTCGATCAGGCCGGATATCACGTTGGAGGAGATGTGATTGAGGATCATGCCGACACCGGTGCCGTGAATGCCCTCGATCGCGGGAGTCCTCGGCTCCGCGCGCTGTGTCATGCGGGCATAGATGCTGTCGACGAGCTGCCGGAACGTCGGATCGAGCCGGTTGCGCGGGTGCGGCAGGTCGACCTTGATCTCGGCCGCGACCCGTCCCGGATTGGACGAAAACACCAGGATGCGGTCACACATCAGCACCGCTTCCTCGATGTTGTGCGTCACCATCAGCACCGATTTGATCGGCAACCGGCCTTCGATCCAGAGATCGATCAGGTCGGTGCGCAGCGTCTCGGCGGTCAGTACGTCGAGCGCCGAGAACGGCTCGTCCATCAGCAGCAGGTCGGGGTGCACGACCAGTGCCCGTGCGAAGCCGACGCGTTGACGCATGCCGCCCGACAGCTCCTTGGGGTAGGCGGACTCGAAGCCGTCGAGGCCGATCAGGTCGATCGCCGCCAGCGCCCGCGTGCGGCGCTCGGCGCTGTCGATGCCGAGCGCCTCGAGGCCGAGCTCGACGTTTTGCAGCACCGTCAGCCATGGAAACAGCGCAAAGGATTGAAACACCATGGCGACCCCGTTGGGGGGCCCCTGGATGGTCTCGCCCCGGCACCGGGCATCCCCCGAGGACGGCGCGATCAGCCCGGCGATGATGCGCAGCAGCGTCGACTTGCCCGATCCGGAGCGGCCGAGCAGCCCGACGATCTCGCCGGCATGAATGGTCAGATCGACCCTTTCAAGCACCAGCAGCTCCTCGCCGCTGCCCTTCGGAAACGACCGGCAGACGTTGTGGATGTCGAGCAGGCTGGCCTGGGGCGCGAGATCGAGCATGCGGGTTCTCCTGGTCAGCCGAGGCGAAGACGGCGTTCGCCGAAAGCGTAAAGCGGTCTCCAGAGCACCCGGTTGAACAGCGTCACCAGAATGCACATCACGGCGATCCCGAGCACGACGCGCGGGAAATCGCCGGTTTCGGTTGCGGCGGCGATATAAGCACCGATGCCGGTGGTCGTCAGGTGGGTGTCGCCCCAGCTTGCGACCTCGGCGACAATCGAAGCGTTCCATGAGCCGCCCGACGCGGTGATGGCGCCGGTGATGTAATAGGGAAAGATGCCGGGCAGCATGACCTTGATCCACCAGCGCCACCCCCGCAGATGGAAGCTGCCGGCGGCCTCGCGTAGATCGGTCGGGAATGCGCTGGCGCCGGCAATGACATTGAACAGGATGTACCACTGGGTTCCCAGGATCATCAGCGGGCTCAGCCAGATATTGGGATTGAGGCCGTAGCGGACAATCACCACGACGAAGACCGGGAAGGCGAGGTTGGCGGGAAAGGCCGCCAGAAACTGGGCGAGCGGCTGGATCCGCTCGGCCAGTTTCGGCCGCAGTCCGATCCAGACCCCGACCGGCACCCAGATCAGCGTGGCAAGCGCGATCAGCACCACGACGCGGACGAGCGTGATCAAGCCGTATCCGACCGCGGCGAGCAGGTCGGCGAGGCCCAGGGTCGCCGACAGATACTGGTAAATCCGCCAGGCGGCATAGCCGGTGCAGGCGATGACCAGGGCAATCCACAGCGCATCGACGAGACGCGAGGGCGGACCGCTGCCCCGGGAAGCCATTTTCAGCTTCAACCGTGCCGGCCCTGCGATTTGCCAATTCGAGATCGCCCTGCTCAACGCCGCGAACGGGACCGACAACGCGCGCAAGGTCCGGGTGCGCCGAACCAGGTCGAGCATCCACGAATCCGGCGCGCTCGCCGACGCGGTCTGCTCGAAGCGGAATTTGTCGGCCCAGGCCACCACCGGCCGGAACAGCAACTGGTCATAGGCGACGATGACGAGAAGCATGGTCAGGATCGCGTAGCCGATCGCAGGCAGGTCCTGTTTCTGAATGCCGAGTGCAACGTAAGAGCCGATCCCTGGCAGCGCCACCGTGGTATTGCCGACCGTGATCGCTTCGGAGGCGACCACGAAAAACCAGCCGCCCGACATCGACATCATGGTGTTCCAGATCAGGCCCGGCATGGCGAAGGGCACGTCCAGCCGCCAGAAGCGCTGCCAGCCGCCGAGGTGAAAGCTCAGCGAGGCTTCCTCGAGATCCTTCGGCACATTGCGGATCGACTGGTACAGGCTGAAGGTCATGTTCCAGGCCTGGCTGGTGAAGATCGCGAACACGCAGGCAAGTTCGGCGCCGAACACCCGGCCGGGAAACAGGTTCATGAAGAACACGACCGTGAAGGTCAGAAAGCCGAGGATCGGCACCGACTGCAGGATGTCGAGCAGCGGGATCAGCACCATTTCGGCGCGCCGGCTCTTGGCGGCGAGGGCGGCATAGGCAAAGGTGAAGATGATCGAGCAGACGATCGCCAGCAGCATCCGCATCGTGGTGCGCAGCGCATAGAGCGGCAGGTTGGCCGGGTCGAGCGAGACCGGGGTGACCTCGAGCGTCGACAGCGGCGCCGTGGTCTGCTCGCCGCCATAGACAATCAGCACCATGGCGCCGATCACCAGGATCAGCGCGACGGCATCCCAGATGTTGGGCCGCAGCGCCGGCCCGAGCGCGGCCGGGCGCAGATCTTGAACAGCCATCAGGCGCGCCCTGGTCAGAATTCGCCGTGCCCATGCCCCGAGATGGTCGAGACCGGCCACGATCGGCGTTATAGGCAGGTTTGGCGATGAGTTGATAGTCAGCCATCCCGCTTGGAGATGGAGGTCGCTCTCCCAGCGGGGCGAGCTTTTGCTGGATGGCAGCTCCGGATCGGTCGAGAACACCCGCCATGCGATGGAATGGCATTCTGTCGTGACTGCCCTGCGACAACAGCTCCAGGGGGCTGAGACCGCCTCTGCAAATTCGCTGCGTCGGATCAGCCCGCCGAAGGATAGGGGTGTTGGACCTCCACCGTAACGTGCGACAGGTCGGTGAAGGTGGCTAACCTCTGTCGGTAATGTGCCGCCTCGCGCCGCCCGGTGGTCGCAACCGAAACGATGGCGCCGAGATGTCCGGGCCCGAGCCGCCACAGATGCAGGTCGACGACCTGATCGCCCTCGCTCTCGATCATCTGGCGGACCCGCTCGGCCATGTGTGGGTCCGGCGTGCGATCGAGCAGGATGCCGCCGGTATCGCGCAGCAGCCCGACCGACCAGTTGGCGATGACCATCGCGCCGATCAGGCCGGCCACCGGGTCCATCCAGAGCCAGCCGAAAGTGCGCGCCAGCAACAGTCCAACGATGACCAGAACCGATACGGCGGCATCGGCCATCACGTGAATCACCGCGGCCCGCATATTGTTGTCGCGGTGATGCGCGCCGTGGCCATGCGGGTGATCGTGGTCCTCGATGTGGTGGGTTTCCTCGCCAACATCGTGAGAATGATGGTGACCATGGCTGTGATCGTGCCCGCCGGACAACAGCCAGGCGCTGACGACATTCACCACCAGACCCAGCACGGCGATCGGGATCGCTTCCTTGAAGCTGATCGGTATCGGATGGAGCAGCCGCGATATCGCTTCATAGCCGATCAGCAGGGCAATCATCGCCAGCACGATGGCGCTGCTGTATCCTGCGAGGTCGCCGAATTTGCCGGTGCCGAAGCTGAAACTACGGTCGTTGGCATATTTGCGGGCGAAGGTATAGGCGAGCGCGGCGAGCAGGAGTGCGCCGGCATGCGTGGACATATGCAGCCCGTCGGCGATCAGGGCCAGCGAGCCGAATAGAGCGCCGCCGATGATTTCGGCGATCATCATGATGCTGCAGAGGATGATCACGCCCCAGGTGCGACGTTCTGCCTCTTCGTGGTCCCGGCCGAGAAACACATGGTCATGGGGCCGAAGCTGGAAGGCTTTGTCTGCATCGCTCATCACGTTTGCTCACTTGAGATAAGTGTGGACCACTTCGATGAGTTGGTCGGCCGCGTCAGCGTTGAGCGCGCCGGGATTCTTGCCGGGGTCGACGAGATGCGTGCGGATGTGGTCTTCGACCACCTCGGCCATCAGCCCGGCGACGCCGCCGCGAACTCCCGCGATCATGTGCATGATGCGCTCGCATTCGGCCTCTCCGGCCAAGGCGCGCTCGATCGCCTCGATCTGGCCGCGAATGCGCCCCACGCGGGCGGCAAGCTTTTTTTTGTCTCGGATCGTATGGGTCATCGGAACCAATCCTATAGGATACCCCCCTATCCTATAAGTGCGGCGGTTCGTCAACCGAGATGACGAAAATGCTCGAATTCTTGAAAATCTCACCCGCCCGGAGTGACGCTCGGCCCGGGGGGTACGACCCCGAATGGGAGGCTGTCAGATTCCAATCCGGAAATGATTGAACGATTGCAATATATTGGGCTGAAGTATCGTTTAACCGCGCGGCCCCGGCAGAAGCCTCTTCACGTCGAATTTATCGACGTCTTCAAGCAATTCGATGAACGCGCGTGCGCCGTGATCGAGCAGACGCTCGCCCTTGTCCGCAGCGCCCAGCGTGGCATCGCCGGCCGCGCCGCTGGGGTGAAGGTCCTGGGCCTGCCAGGCGAACGGCGCCGGCCTTTGCGCGGCAAGCCAGCGATAGTCGTTTTCCATCGCCACGCTCGCGGGCTGAAAGTCGGCGATCGCCTGCTGGCGCACATGCTGCGGATATCGCGCCAGCATGATCGACGTCTCGACCGCGCCGCCGTGAATGCCATGACGCAATTCCTGCTCCGGGAATAGCCCGTCCGGCACGCCGAAGCGCGACCACGAGGTCGTGACCACCAGAAGCCCATGACCGGCACGCAGATCCTGCGCGACCAGGGTCATGGCGGCGCTGTTGCCGCCGTGGCTGGTGACGATCACGAGCTTCTTGACGCCGGCGCGCGCGACACTGGTTCCGAGCGCCATCCAACTCTTCAGCGCCGTTTCGGCCGGCAGCGTCAGCGTGCCGGGATAGCCGACATGCTCGGTGGAAATGCCGATCGGCTGCAGCGGCAGGAAGGTGGCCGGAAGGTCCTCGGGCAGCAGCTCGTGCACGCGGTCGAGATAGGCCTGCGCGATCATCACGTCGGTACCCACCGGCAGATGCGGGCCGTGCTGCTCGGTTGCCGCCAGCGGCAATACCGCAATCCATCGCGAGGGATTGGCCGCAGCCATGTCGGGCCAGCAGATGTCGGTCCAATCGCGGGGAGGCATCGTTGCAGTCATCGAGCCGAGGGTTTCCTAAAGGAAGATTTGCAAGGTAGTTTCATCCCGGGCATGGCACCACCGCGCTCGGAACCGGCACGGTGCCTCCCATCATGGGCCAGAACGATTGACGGAGTCCAACAATGAACCCGGGTCTTTTGCCGCGAGCGTTAACGGCCGGCCTGATCGCCTTGCTGATGGTCGTTTCGCCGGGCCGCGCGCAGACCCTGGACAAGGTCTCGTTCGGAACCAACTGGCTCCCGGAGCCGGAGCATGGCGGCTTCTTCCAGGCGCTGGCCGACGGCACCTACAAAAAATACGGGCTCGACGTCACCATCGTGCCGGGCGGTCCGAACGACAACAATCGCATGCTCCTGATCGCGGGAAAGCTCGACTTCTTCATGAGCGCGAACTCCCTGCAATCCTTCGATGCGGTGACCAACAACGTTCCACTGGTCGCGGTCGCGGCCATATTCCAGAAGGATCCGCAGGTCTTCCTGACCCACCCGGAATCGAAGGTCACGGGACTGGAAGGCCTGAAGCCGCTGACGCTGTTCGTCTCCAAGGAGGGAATTTCGAGCTATTTTCAGTGGCTCAAATCCGAATATGGTTTCAGCGAGGCCAAGGTCAAACCCTACACGTTCAATCCGCAGCCTTTCCTGGCCGACAAGCAGAGCGCGATGCAGGGATATGTGACCTCCGAGCCGTTCTCGATCGCAAAGGCCGCCGGCTTCAAACCGGGCGTGATTCTGCTGGCGGATTATGGCTTCAACGCCTACTCGACATTGATCGAAACGCGCCGCAATCTGATCGACGGCAAGCCGGACCTGGTGCAGCGTTTCGTCGATGCCTCGATCATCGGCTGGTACCATTATCTTTACGGCGACAACGCGCCGGGCAATGCGATGATCAAGAAGCTCAATCCCGACATGACCGATGCGCTGCTGGCCTATTCCGTCGCCACGATGAAGCAGTACGGGATTGTCGATTCCGGCGACACCCTTCGCGACGGCATCGGCGCCATGAACGATGCAAGGGTCACGAGCTTCTTCGACAAGATGGTGCGCGCCGGCATCGTGCGCAGCGACATCGACTACCGCAAGGGTTACACCTTGCGCTTTGTCAACAAGGGTGTCGGCCTGGATCTGGGGCCAAAGAATCCGAGTCGATGATCGATTCCGCCACCGCGCCCGCCATCGCGACCGGTCCGGCCGGGCTCGCGGCGCGCCTGCGCGGCGTCACCAAGACCTATGACAGCGGCGTGAAGGCGCTGGGCCCGATCGATCTCGACGTCGGGCGGGGCGAGTTCGTATCGCTGGTCGGGCCGTCGGGTTGCGGAAAATCGACGGCGCTGCGCCTGATCGCCGGCCTCAGCTCACCGACCTCCGGCACGGTCGAGGTCGCTCGCCGCAGCACCCCGGCGCGCGCCGGGCACTCGATCGGCTTTGTTTTCCAGGAACCGACGCTGATGCCGTGGGCCCGCGTCTGCGACAATGTGCGGCTGCCGCTGAAACTGGAGAAGATGCCGGCAGCGCAGGCCGACGCGCGCGTTGCGGATGCGCTGAGGCAGGTCGGCCTTGCCGAATTCGCCGCCGCCTATCCCCGCGAATTGTCCGGCGGCATGAAGATGCGGGTCTCGCTGGCGCGCGCGCTGGTCACCGATCCGGATATCCTGCTGATGGATGAGCCGTTCGCCGCGCTTGACGAGATCACCCGCTTCCGGCTCAACGACGATCTGCTGTCGCTGTGGCGCAATCTGCGCAAGACCGTGATCTTCGTCACGCATTCGGTATTCGAGTCGGTGTTTCTGTCGCAGCGCGTGATTGTGATGACGGCGCGACCCGGACGCATCGGCGCCGAGTTTCGCATCGACGCCGCCGAGCCGCGCGGCGAGGATTTTCGCACTTCCGCCGTCTATGCCGGCTACTGCCGCACTGTCTCCAGCGCGCTGGCGCCGCTGCATTCCGGAAAGACGGGCTGATGGACGCCGTGGGAACGCCGCCGTCGACGGCCGGCGAGGCCGCGGAGAGCCGCACGCTGCAATTGGCGCGAATCCTGCTCCCCGTCGCCGTGCTTGCGCTGGGCGTGGCGGCATGGGAACTCGTGGTGCGGATCGATCATGTTCCGCCCTATGTGCTGCCCGGACCGTCAGCGGTGGCGCGAACACTGGTTGACGACTGGCCGATTCTCTCGCAGTCGCTGCTGACCACGCTGCTCACGACGCTGGAGGGTTTCGCTGCCGCCGCCATCGGCGGCATCGCGCTGGCGGTGTTGTTCAATGCGTCGAAATGGCTGGAATATTCGCTGTTGCCCTATGCGGTGATCCTGCAGGTCACTCCGGTCATCGCCATCGCGCCGCTGCTGCTGATCTACCTGCCGCAGCACACCGCGGTCATCGTCTGCGCCTGGATCGTCGGCTTCTTCCCGGTACTCTCCAACACCACGCTCGGCCTGAATTCGGTCGATCGCAATCTGGCCGGGCTGTTTCAGCTTTACGGCGCCTCGCGGATGCAGACGTTGCGCCATCTCCAATTGCCGGCCGCGTTGCCGTTCATTCTCGGCGGCCTCCGCATTGCCGGCGGCCTGTCGCTGATCGGCGCCGTGGTCGCCGAGATCGCGGCGGGCTCCGCGGGCGCGGGTTCTGGATTGGCCTATCGAATCGCGGAGTCCGGCTATCGCCTCAACATTCCCCGAATGTTTGCCGCCCTGCTGTTGCTCTCCGCCGCCGGAATTGTCATTTATGCGCTGCTCGCGCTAATCTCGCACCTGGTATTGCGGCGCTGGCACGAGAGCGCGCTTGGAAAGGAAAACTGATGGTGGACGGAAAGATCGCCTCCGAAAAGATCGACCTCTTGATCTACGGGCCGAGCAAGCCGATCGTCGACAACGGTTTTTCCGACCAGTTCGTGCTGCATGCCTTTGAGACCAAGCATGACCTCGAGCGGCTGAGCCCGGCGACCGCCGCCAGGATCCGCGGCGCCGCGGTCACCTACAATACCGTGCGCGGCGACGGCGCGACGCTGGCGCAGTTTCCGAAGCTCGAGATCGTCGCGAGCTTCGGCGTCGGTTACGATCACATCGACGCGAACTATGCGCGCGAGCACGACATCATGGTCACCAACACGCCGGATGTCCTGACCGAGGAGGTCGCCGACCTCGCGATGGGACTCCTGATCGCGACCCTGCGCGAATTCGTCAAGGCCGATCGTTACCTGCGCTCCGGTCACTGGGCGACGCAGAATTTTCCGTTGAGCGCCGGCTCGCTGCGCGACCGCAAGATCGGGATGGTCGGCATGGGGCGGATCGGCCAGGCGATCGGACGAAGGCTCGAGGCCGCGCGGGTTCCGGTGGTCTATCATTCCCGCAAGCCGGCTCACGGCGTCTCCTACCAGCATTATCCGGACCTGATGGCGATGGCCGAGGCGGTCGATACGCTGGTGGTCATCGTTCCCGGTGGCGCCGCCACCGCAGGGATGATCAATGCCAGGGTGATGAAGGCGCTCGGACCCCGCGGGGTGATCATCAATGTCGCGCGCGGCACCGTGGTCGACGAGAAGGATCTGATTGCCGCGCTCAGATCGGGAACCATCCTGGCAGCGGGGCTCGATGTGTACGACAAGGAGCCGAATGTGCCGGACGATTTGAAAGCCATGCCGAACGTGGTGCTGCTGCCGCATATCGGCTCGGCCTCGGTGGTGACCCGCAATGCCATGGACCAACTGGTGGTCGACAACCTCAAGGCCTGGTTCGCCGGAAAACCGCCGCTCACGCCGGTTGCGGAAACCCCGGCGAAGCGGCGCTGATGGCGAGGCGTCCCGACATCGCGGCGGTGGCGCTGGCGGCCGCGATCGTCTGTGGATCGCCGGCGCGGTCGCAGGATGCCGCGACCCTGAAAACGGACATGATCGGCCAATGGGAGCTCGCGACCACCGACCGCAGCAAGACCTGCGTGGTCACGCTGAAAAGCGATTCGACGCCGCAGGGTTTCAAGCTTGAACTCGAGCCGGGCTGCGCGGCGGCGCTGCCCTTCACCAGGGATATCGCCGCCTGGAGCATCAAGGGACTGGGCGATATCGTGCGGCTGCAGGATGCCGCGGGGCAGCCCGTGGTCGACTTCACCGAGGTTGAAACCGGGATTTTCGAAGGCATGCGAACCGGCGAGGGCATTTACATCCTGCAGAACCTCGTCGCTGCCCGCTCGCTGGCAAAATCGATGGATCAGATGATCGGCGACTGGGCGATGGTTCGCGGCGACGGCCAGGCGATCTGCGGCCTGACCCTGACCAACACCGAGGCGACCGCGGACAATTTCCAGGTGTTCCTGAAGCCGAAATGCGATCCCGTGGTTGCCGCGTTCGCGCCGACGCAATGGCGGCTCGAGCATGGCCAGATCCTGCTGATGTCGGCGAGCGGCGAGACCTGGCAATTCGAGGCTGACGACAACGCCCAGTGGCGGCGGGTGCCGGATAGCGCCGATCCGCTGATCATGCTGCGGCAATAGGCGATCGGGCCGATTCCAGGGTCCGTCAGCCCTGATTTTTTTGCAAGATGGCTGTCGATCCGGCAGGGGCTGGTTCGTCGACTCGAAGGGCGAGATAGTTTCCGGGGGCCTCGGTGGCCGCGGCTCGCCCTCAACAAGGAGTCTTCCGATGCGCTTCATGTATATCGTCAAACACCCCGGCCCGTCCGGCACTCCAACCCCGGAATTGATGCAGGCCATGCACAAGCTCGCCGACCGCGAGACCAAGGCAGGCCGCATGCTCGACAGTGGCGGGTTGATGCCGGTCCAGACCGGCGCCCAGGTGCGGATCGCGGGTGGCAAGCTCAGCCTGATCGACGGCCCGTTCGTGGAAGCCAAGGAGATTGTCGGCGGCTACGCGATCTTCGAGCTCCGCGACAAGGAAGAAGCCGTCGCGATGGCCCGGGAATTCATGCAGCTTCACCTCGACCACATGCCGGGCTGGGAGGGAACGTGCGAGGTGCGCGCGTTTGCCGGCCCTTGAGGCCGGCGAGCGGCGGGTCCGGCCGGCGGCGATGACGGCCGCCGATATCCATCGCACGATTCTCGCGGCGTGGCGGATCGAACAGCCGCGGCTGATCACGAGCCTTTCGCGGATGCTGCGCGACGTGCCGCTGGCCGAAGATGTGACGCAGGAGACGCTGGTGGTGGCGCTCGAGCACTGGCCGGCGGCCGGCATTCCGGAAAGGCCCGGGGCGTGGCTGATGACGGTTGCCAGACGCGTGGCCCTGGATCACCTGCGCCGCAGCCGGATGCTGTCGCGCAAACACGAGATGGTTGCCCGCGACATGGAGCAGGAACAGCAGGCCATGCCCGACCTCGACTCCGCGCTCGACGACGATATCGGCGACGAGATGCTACGGCTGGTCTTCACCGCCTGTCACCCCTTGCTGTCGCCGGAAGCCCGCACGGCTCTGGCATTGCGGATGGTCTGCGGCCTGACCACCGGGGAAATCGCCCGCGCCTTCCTGTTGCCGGAGGCCACCATCGCCCAACGCATCGTGCGTGCCAAGCGCACGCTCTCGGAGTCGGGGCTGGCGTACGAGACGCCGCGCGGCGAGCAACTCTCGGCGCGGCTCTCGTCGGTGCTGGAGGTCGTCTATCTGATCTTCAACGAGGGCTACACCGCGGCGCGCGGCGAGCACTGGCTGCGTCCGCAGCTCTGCCAGGAAGCGCTTCGCATGGGGCGGGTGCTGACCTCGATCGCGCCAGGCGAACCTGAAGCCCACGGCCTGCTTGCGCTGATGGAGCTCAACGCCTCGCGCACCGCAGCGCGGACAGACCCCGCCGGCGAGCCGATCCTGATGCTGGAACAGGACCGCTCGCGGTGGGATCGGCTGCAGATCCGCCGCGGGATGCAGGCCTTGCGTCGCGGTCGCGAACTCGGCGGCAGCGGCGGCTTTTATGTGCTGCAGGCCGCCATCGTCGCCTGCCATGCCGAGGCCCGCAGTGCCGACGCCACCGACTGGCCGCTGATATCGGCGCTGTACGCACAACTCGCGGCGCTGGTGCATTCGCCGATCATCGAGCTGAACCGCGCGGTTGCGGTCGGCATGGCCGAAGGCCCGCAAGCGGCGCTGTCGATCGTGGATGGCCTCGCCGGCGAGCCCGCGCTTCGAGGCTATCATTTGCTGGGCAGCGTGCGCGGCGACTTGCTGTACCGGCTCGGGCGCTTTGAGGAGGCGCGCACTGTGTTCGAGGCCGCCGCGGCCCTCGCCGGCAACAGCCGCGAACGCGACCTGCTGCGGCGCCGCGCGGCGGAAGCAAAGCATGCGGTGGCCGGCGGCCCGCGCTGATCGACATTGACTGCCGGCATCACATCGCAAATGATCGCGCCCGTTGACACCGCGCGGAGGCAGGCCATGGCGGTACCGGAAATCATCGGCTCGATACGGTCGACCTACACGCGCGCCGCCTGCATGGTTTGCGAGGAAAAGGCGATCGACTATGTGCTGACGGAGCGGCCGCTGCATGCGCCCGAAATTCTCGCCATCCACCCCTTCGGCAAGATGCCGGTGCTGCGCCATGGCGATGCCGAGATTTTCGAATCGAAGGCGATCGCAACCTATCTCGATCTCAGCTTTCCGGCCCCGTTCGTCTTCCCGTCCGATCCCCGCGATGCCGCGCTCACCGAACAATGGGTCTCTCTCGTCAACACAATGATGGATCGAACGCTGATCCGGACCTATATCTTCGCCTATATCGCGCCGAGTACGGCGGACCGATCGCCAGACCGCTCGGCCATCGAGGCCGTGATGCCGGCGGTGCGCGAGCAACTGCGCGTTCTCGACAAGGCGGTCGCCAGCACCGGCTTTCTGGTGGATGACCAGTTCACCTTCGCCGATATCAATCTGATGCCGATCCTGTATCGGGTGCGGCAATTCCCGGAAGGCGCCGAGGCGCTCGCCGCCGCGTCCCATCTTGCCCGCTATTACGACAACCACGCGATGCGGCCAAGCTTTGTCCGCACCACGCCGCCGCCCGGTCCGCCGGGCCGGGCAAAGCCGGCTTGGGGCCGAGGTCGCGACCCCGAGCGTCACCTCTCAGATCAGCCGCAGCGCCTTCAGGCTCGCATGCCCGTTCCGACCGACAATGATGTGGTCGTGCACGGCAATCCCGAGCGGGGTGGCGATGTCGACGATCGCTTTGGTCATCTGGATATCCGCCTGCGACGGCGTCGGATCGCCGGAGGGATGGTTGTGCACGAGGATGATCGCGGTGGCCGACAGTTCCAGCGCCCGCTTGATCACCTCGCGCGGATAGACCGGCGTGTGATCGACGGTGCCGACCTGCTGCACCTCGTCCGATATCAACTGGTTGCGCTTGTCGAGAAACAGCAGGCGAAACTGCTCCCTGTCGGCAAACGCCATGCTGGTGCGGCAATAGTCGATCACCTGGTTCCAGGAGGATAACAGGGTGCGCTTCTTCAGCTCGCCTTTGGCGATGCGGCTGGCGACCGCGGCGATCAGCTTGATGTGGGTGACGGTCTTTTCGCCGAGCCCGTCGATCTTCCGCAGCCGGGCCTCCGGCGCGTGAATGACTTCGGCGAGCGAGCCGAATTGGTCGATCAGCGATTTGGCCAGCGGCTTGACGTCGCCGCGCGACAGGCTGCCAAACAGCAGCATCTCCAGGAGTTCGTAGTCGTTGAGCGCATTGGGTCCGGCGACACGGAAACGCTCGCGCAGCCGCTCGCGATGGCCGAGATAATGCGGCGTGGCGACGTCGCGCCGATCGTTGGGCTGGTCGTGCTTGCTGGACACGACTCCAACCATGCCGTGGCGGGCAGGTTTTGCAACCCTGAATTGTGTCAGGCCGGCGGCCGCTCGGCGTGGCGATGCGACAGCGTGAAGATTTCGAAGCCGTCAGCCGTCACGCCGACCGAATGCTCGAATTGCGCCGACAGCGAGCGGTCGCGGGTCACCGCGGTCCAGCCGTCGGACAGGATCTTCACATGCGGCTTGCCGAGATTGATCATGGGCTCGATGGTGAAGAACATGCCGGGCTTCAACGCCACACCCTCGCCGGGCCGGCCGATATGAATGATGTTGGGCTCGTCGTGGAACATGCGACCCAGGCCGTGGCCGCAGAAGTCGCGCACGACGCTCATGCCCTGCGGCTCGACGAAACTCTGAATGGCATGGCCGATATCGCCCGTGGTGGCGCCGGGCCTGACCGCCGCGATGCCGCGCATCATGGCCTCGTAGGTCACTTCGATCAGCCGTTCGGCCTTGCGGGCTATGGGGCCCACCGCATACATCCGGCTGGAATCGCCATACCAGCCCTCGACGATGAAAGTGACGTCGATATTGACGATATCGCCTTCCTTCAGCCCGCGGTCGCCGGGCATGCCGTGGCAGACCACATGGTTGATGGAGGTGCAGGTCGAATAGCGGTAGCCGCGATACATCAGGGTGGCCGGATAGGCGCCATGGCCGAAGGCGAAGTCGCGGACGAAATCATCGATCCGCGAGGTCGGTACGCCCGGCTTCACGATGTCGGTCAGTCCGTCGAGGCATTTGGCCACCAGCGCGCCCGCCTTGCGCATGCTGGCGAAAGCGGCCGGCCCATGCAGTTTGATCTGCCCGGTCTTGCGCAGGGAGGTATCGGAGGCTTCGACATAGCTCATGGGATGTTCATTGGGATGTTCATGTTCCGGCTGGCTGGCCGTGACGGCTGATTTGATGCTCTAATTTAATGATCGGGGCGACCAGTGCAAGCCAAGCCTGATCGTGTGGCCGGATCAGCGGTGAGGAACCGGATTCGGTTTTGGCGTCAAGTTGGCACTTCCACCGTGGTCTCGACCGGCAGTGCGCCGCCGCGGACGCGGATTTCCCGCACCGGATAGGGGACGCGGATGCCTTCCCGCTTGAACGCCTCCCACAGTGCCAGCATGACCTCGCTCTTGACATTGTCCATGCCGTCCGGATCGGGAATCCAGAACGTCAGCGAAAACTTCATGCCGATCTCGGCAAACTCCACCAGGATGCAGTTCGGCGGCCGGCTCCTGATCGCCCGCGGTGCCGTGGAAGCGACATCGATGGCAAGCTTGCAGACCAGCCGCGGGTTGGCGTCATAGTTGGTGCCGAAATTGACCTTCACCAGCGTATTCTTGTCGGTGTAGGTCCAGTTGGTGACCTTCTGCGTCACCAAATCCTCATTCGGGATCAGGAATTCGCGGCCGTCGCCGGCGGCGACCGAGATATAGCGCGTCTTCATCGCGCTGATGCGTCCCGAACTGTCGCCGATGGTGACGAGATCGCCCGGCTTCACCGACTTGTCGGCGAGCAGGATGATGCCGCTGATGAAATTGGCGACGATCTTCTGCAGGCCGAAGCCGATGCCGACGCCGGCCGCGCCCGAGAAGATCGCCAGCGCCGAGAGGTTGATCCCGACCGCGCTCATCACCACCGCGACGGCGAATATCATCAGGGCGAGCCGGATCATCTTGATCAGCAGCACCTGGATCGAGGGCGTCAGATCGCCGGATCGCGTGATCCGGCTCTCGGCGAAGTTGCTCGCGACATTGGACAGCCATAGCGCCACCGCCAGCAGCACGGCGAGCTTGATCAGCAGGAGCGGCGTCAGCCGCAGACCTCCGAGCACGACGGAGACCGAGTCGAGCGCATCGATGGTCGGGTCAAGCTGCCCGAGAATGCTCAGGGCCGCGACCAGCCACGCCGACAGCGACACCAGCCGAACCACGAATTCGTTGCGGATGACCGACGTCACGAGACGGATGATCAGCCACGCCAGCGCCAATTTGGCGGCGATGGCGAGCAGGTAGCTGCGGCTCGGCCAGGTCGATGCCCGCATGATCATGCGCGCCACCCGCATCAGGATCGCGAACACGGCCGTCGAGGAGTAGCGGACCAGCACCCGCAATACCAGCCGGAGCGGCGCCGGCCAGCCCATGGCGAGGGTGGTCAGGTCTGTTCGCGAACGGATCGCGGTCCCGCTCGCGAACGCTACACCGGCGCCGGCCATGATCAGGCCAAGCTGCAGATAGAACCACGGCGAGGTGACCTCTGCGCCGACCGAACGCGCCGCGGCATGCAGGAAGTCGAGGACGTCATTCAGGTCCATCGTCAAAACTCGGTTCGGGGCAATTGGCGTCGGGCAAGACTGATTCGAATGTCGGGCAGGATTCCATAGTCGCCGCGCCGGCGCCATCGCGACGACATGCCGCGAGCCGGCTCATGCAGGCAAACCGGGTTGGTCGCGGCTTTCGGCAGAATTGGCCTTGGCGTCGAACTGTGGCGACGATAAGGATGCAATTGCAGGTATTTTCGGTGTTTTGTGAAAGCGCATGGCGTCACTCGATTCGGTCAGCATAGCCATTCTTCTCGGCGCGGTTCTGGTGATGGCAGGGATCCTGTCGAGCCTGCTCGCGCTCCGGTTCGGCGCGCCGCTGCTGCTGGTGTTTCTGCTGATCGGCATGGCGGCGGGCGATTCCGGGCCGGGCCAGATCCGGTTCGACGACGTGCGTACCACCTATCTGGTGGGATCGGTGGCGCTGGCATTGATCCTGTTCGATGGCGGCCTGCGGACCCGGTTTCAAAGCATCCGCGCGGTGCTGGCGCCGTCGATGGTGCTGGCGACCATCGGCGTGCTGCTGACCGCGCTGATCACCGCGCCGGTCGCCAGATACGCCCTCGACCTGAACTGGGTCGAGGCGCTGCTGGTCGGCGCCGTGGTGGCGTCGACCGACGCCGCGGCGGTGTTTCTGCTGGTGCATGCGCAGGGTCTGCGGCTGCGTCCGCGCGTCGGCGCGACGCTCGAGGTCGAGTCCGGTACCAACGATCCGTTCGCGGTGTTTCTGACGCTGATGCTGGTGGAACTGATCTCGAGCGGTGCCAGCTCGTTCTGGCATGTGGCGATGGAATTCGCGCAGGAGGCGGTGCTCGGCGCCATTATCGGCGTGGCCGGGGGGCGCCTGGTGGTCCTCGCGCTGAACCGTGTCGCGCTGCCGCAAGGCCTGCATGCGCCCTTTGTCGCCACCGCCGCGTTGGTGATCTTCGGCGGCGCGCAGTTCGTGCACGCCTCCGGCTTCCTGGCGGCCTATCTCGCCGGCATCATCATCGGCAACCAGCCGACCCGCGCGCACAATTCCGTGGTGACGTTTCTCGATGCCGCGACCTGGCTCGCGCAGATCGTGATGTTCGTGATGCTCGGTCTTCTGGTCTCGCCGCAGCGGCTCGGGAGCACCGTCGTTCCGGCGGTGGCGGTCGCACTGGTGCTGATGCTGGTGGCGCGGCCGCTGGCGGTGTTCCTGTGTCTTGCGCCGTTTCGCTTCAACTGGCGGGAAAAGATATTCATGGCCTGGACCGGGCTGCGCGGCGCGGTTGCGATCTTCCTGGCGTCGATCCCGATGCTGGTCGGGCTGTCGAAGGCCTATCTCTATTTCGACGTCGCCTTTGTCGTCGTCATCATCTCGCTGTTGCTGCAGGGCTGGACGCTGGCCGCCGCCGCCCGCCGCCTGCATGTGGCGCTGCCGCGCGCCGACCGCGGGCCGCGGCGCGTCGAACTCGATCTGCCCGGCCAGCTCGAACAGCAACTGGTCGGCTATCCCGTCCGCGCCAAAAGCCTGTATTTCCGCCGCGGGCTGATCCCTTCCTGGTCCAAGCCGACGCTGGTGATCCGCGACCAGCGAATTCTCTCGCCGGCCGAGGCCGATCCGGTCGAGGCCGGCGACTACCTCTATCTGCTGGCGCCACCGGAAAAGGCCGAAGCACTGGACCGGTTCTTTGTCGACATGACGCCGAGTTCGGCGCCCGACCCGCATCTGCTCGGCGACTTCACGGTAGCGGGCGAAGTCACCCTGGGCGACATTGCCGCGGCCTATGGCGTGACCGTCGACGCCGAAGCGTCGAAGCTCACCCTTGCCGATTATTTCGACGTCCATCTCGATCACGCGCCGAAGGAAGGCGCGACGCTCGATCTCGACAGCATCGTTCTGGTGGCACGCCGCATCAGCGGCGACCGCGTCAATGTGGTCGGCCTTCGCCTGCCGGAAGAAGAGGAAGAGCCGGTGCCGCTGTCGCGAACGGCCGCGCTCCGGCGCAGGCTGTCGCAGATATGGGCGTCGGTCGCGGGCATCTAGCCGAATCGCTTTATCGCCAGGATGACGCCAACAAACCGCCGCAACCGCCCGGGCTCTGCGCAGCGTTGTGAGCCGTGGAACCGGAACACCCGGCGCTTCCACTGGTTCTAGCGGTGTTGCGCCGGTGAAGACGGCGCAACTGGAAGATGGCTTCGACAGGAGTAACCCATGCGAAAATACCTCATACCCGCCGTCGCGGTCGCCGCGCTCGGACTGGCCACGCCCGCGCTGGCCTATGATACGAACGACGTCATTTCGATGCAGGCAGCCCTGGGTGTTGCGACCGATATCGGTCTTGTCACCGTATCCCACACCGAATTTGCCGGCGACGAATGGCAGATCGAGGGACGGGACATGTCAGGTCGCTACATGGAGGTGGACGTCGACGCCGCCACCGGCGACGTGCTGAACGTGGACCGCTAGGCCCCGCGATCTGCGCCGGCATTTCGCGGCGCGCCGCGTCAGCCGTCATTGCGAGGAGTGAAGCGACGAAGCAATCCATGTCCCCGCCTGCCGCGCCAGGGATTGCTTCGCGGAGCCTGTCATCGGGCGCGCATTCGCGCGACCCGTTGGATCGCAATTGACGGAGAAAATTGCAAACACCGTCATTCCGGGGCGCGAAGCGAAGCGGAGCGAGCCCGGAATCCATCCCACCGCGATCATTGCGGCCCAATGGATTCCGGGTTCGCGCTCCGCGCCCCGGAATGACGAGGAAGAAGCTCACGCCGGGGCGCGCATCCCGGAATGACGAGGCGTGATTTGCCCTCGGCAAATCAGCGAAACGCACCGCCACGGCGGTTGAGGAATAGGCCGACACTCTTTAATCTGGACACAGGTCGATGGACGACCGCGCGGAGAGACAACAATGCCCGGCTCGCCCGATGACCAGCTTGGTTTCGCGCCTGACGACGATGCCCCGATCCCCTATATGCAGCGGACCAGGGACTATTACGCTGCGATTGGTTACACCACGCCCTACCGCTGGGCGCACTATGTCGATGCGCCGTTCCAGCCGCTGAAAAAACCCCTGACGCAGTCGCGCGTGACCCTCGTTACCACCGCCGCGCCCTATGATCCGGCGAAGGGCGACCAGGGCCCCGGCGCCGCGTATAATGGCAGTGCCAAGTTCTACACGGTCTATGACGGCGATACCTCGAAACAGCACGACTTGCGCATCTCGCATATCGGCTATGACCGCAAGCACACCACTGCGACCGACATCGGCACCTGGTTTCCGCTGCCGCAACTTCTGAAGGCGGCAGCCTCGGGACGGATCGGCGAGGTCGCGCCGCGCTTCTTCGGCGCGCCTACCAATCGCAGCCACCGGGTCACGATCGACGTCGACGCTCCGGAGATCCTTGCCCGCTGCCTGGCCGACGGGGTCGATGCCGCCGTGCTGGTACCGAACTGCCCGGTTTGCCACCAGACCGCCGCCCTGGTCGCCCGCCATCTCGAAGCCAACGGCATTGCCACCGTGGTGATGGGATGCGCCAAGGACATCGTCGAGCACGCGGCGGTGCCGCGCTTCCTGTTCAGCGATTTCCCGTTGGGCAACTCGGCCGGCAGGCCGCACGACGCCGCGTCGCAGGCACTGACGCTCGGACTGGCTCTGGGTCTGCTGGAGCAGGCCTCGGGCGCGCGCACCACCATGCAGTCGCCCCTGCGCTGGAACGAGGATCCGTCCTGGAAGCTCGACTTCAACAACATCTCGCAGTTGAGTCCGGAAGAACTGGCCCGGCGCCGCAGCGAATTCGACAAGCAGAAGGAAATCGCGCGCGGCAACCGCGCTGCCTGAGGTCGGCCATGCTCACGCCTGCGGGGAAGCGCCCGTCAGCACCTTGACGCCGCCGAAGGCGGCAATCTGTCCACGGCGGAGCAGGACGATCTGGGTCGCGAGCTGGCGCAGTTCCGCGGCGTCATGGCTGACATAGACCATGGGTATGCCGGCCTCGTCGCGCAGCCGCACCAGATAGGGCAGGATCTCGACCTTGCGTCCTTCATCCAGCGAACCCAGCGGCTCGTCGAGCAGCAGCAGCCGTGGCTTGGACAAAAGCGCGCGTCCGAACGCGACACGCTGGCGTTCGCCGCCGGACAATTGACCGGGGCGGCGATCGAGCAGGCCGCCGATATCGAGCAAGTCGACCACGCGCTTGCGCTGCGCGGGATCGTCGGCGAGACGATTCATCCGCCGCCCGTAGTCGAGGTTCTGTCGGACGTCGAGATGTGGAAACAGCCGTGCATCCTGGAACACGTAGCCGATGCGGCGGCGATGCGGCGGGACATGGACGCGCGCCGCGGTGTCGTCGAGGGTTACGCCATCGAGCGTGACGAACCCGCGGTCGGGCTTCAGCAGACCCGCGATCACGTTGATCAGCGAGGTCTTGCCGGCGCCGGAGGCACCGAACAGTCCGGTGACCCGGCCCTCGCTGGCAAAACTGGCGTGCAGCGAGAAATCACCGAGCTGTTTCGAGACGTCGACCCGCAGCATGGGTCAGTTTCCGTGCAGGCGCTGGGTGGCGCGCCGCGCGAACCATTCCGAAGCGACCAGCGCGGCCGTCGCGATCACGATCGAGACGACCACCAGCCGAAGCGCCGCGGGATCGCCGTCCGGCGTCTGGATCAGCGAGTAGATCGCGGAGGAAATGGTCTGGGTTTCGCCGGGAATGTTCGACACGAAGGTGATGGTTGCGCCGAATTCGCCGACCGCCTTGGCAAAGCCGAGCACCATGCCGGCCAGTACGCCCGGCAGCGCCAGCGGCAGGGTGATGGTCAGGAACACTCGCCAGGGCGCCGCGCCGAGCGTTTCCGCCGCCTGCTCCAGCCTGCGATCCACCGCCTCGATCGACAGCCGGATCGGCCGCACCAGCAATGGAAACGACATGATGCCGCAGGATAGGGCCGCGCCGGTCCAGCGGAACGCGAACACGATCCCAAGATGATCGGCAAGCCATGCACCGATCAGGCCGCGCCGGCCGAAGGTGAGCAGCAGCAAATAGCCGGTGACTACCGGCGGCAGCACCAGCGGCAAGTATATGATCGCGTCGACGAACGCCTTGCCCCAGAAGTTGCGCCGCGCCAGCAGCCACGCGATGCCTATTCCCAACGGCGTCGCCACCAGCGTCGCAACGGTGGCAACTCGTAGCGAAAGCTGGATCGCCGTCCACTCCGTCGGCGAAATCTCAAACACGCGTCAGGTCGTCGGACTGACGAGGAACTGGAAGCCGTATTTCTCGAAGATGGCCTTGGCCGCCGATGTCCGCAGGAATGCGAGATATCCGCTCGCATCCGGCTTCGCGGTTGCGGTCGCGGCCACCGGATAGATGATCGGTGGGTGGGAATCGGCCGGGAAGGTGCCGACGATCTTGACGCCGGGTTCGACCTTGGCGTCGGTGGAATAGACGATGCCGAGCACGGCCTCGCGGCGCGCCACCAGCGCGAGTGCGGCGCGCACGCTCTCGGCCATCGCGAATTTCGGCTCCGCCGCCTGCCAGGCGCCGAGTTTTTCCAGCGCGGCCTTGGCGTATTTGCCGACCGGAACCGCCTTGACGTCGCCGGTCGCGATCTTGCCGTCGCCGGCGAGTTTGGCGAGATCGAAGCCCTTTCTGATCGCCACGCGGTCGATCTTGGAATCCTTCGGTGCGATCAACACGATGCTGTTGCCGAGCAGATTGACGCGGGTCGGCACGTTGATGTTCTTCTTGTTGATGGCGTAGTCCATCCAGTCGGTGTCGGCGGACACGAAAATATCCGCCGGGGCACCCTGCTCGATCTGCTTGGCGAGCGTCGAACTCGCGGCATAGCTCGCCATCACCTTGACGCCGGTCTTGGCGGTGTAGGCAGCGTCGACGTCGTCGAGGGCGTTCTTCATCGAAGCCGCGGCGAACACCGTGAGGCTCTTGTCCTGGGCAAATGCGGGCGACCAGATCGATCCGCACAGCAGCAGGAAGGTCAGGGAAAGGCCGGCGAGACGATGCATTGGGCGCTCCATGCGTGTATGCGGCGCGATTCCCGCGCGCAAATCAGGCGTTGGTTGAGGATCGATGCGACAGGCGGAAGCGCCGTTCCGTCCATCCCGCAGCTTACGGCCGATCGGGATATCGCTGGCAAAATAATAACAGGCTGACCGGGCAGGTAAAGGGTCCCTTGGTCCGTCCCATTGGACCACGCGCTTACGGCGCAAGGTGGCAGGCAATACTAGCGCATTTCGGCACTGCGGGGATAGCCGCCCCGGTAAATCTTATGGCCTGGCATCCGGCGCGGCGAGCACCCGGCGGCAGTCGGTCGGCAATTGCGCCAGCGTCAGCGGCGGCCGTGGCTTCGGCGGCTTGGCCGGCGGCTTCGGATGCAGCACCGAATCCTTGAACCA
The DNA here is from genome assembly GCA_036273255.1 of Bradyrhizobium sp. Classification (GTDB taxonomy): domain Bacteria; phylum Pseudomonadota; class Alphaproteobacteria; order Rhizobiales; family Xanthobacteraceae; genus Bradyrhizobium. Next base: position 15,989 of record DASUIA010000117.1, on the reverse strand, counting down.
GTAGGCGAGATCGGCAGGGCGGCAACCGTCGCCGTCCGGCGGTGCCGGCTGGGTCTCGCATTGGCGGCTGCCGGCGGGGCAGGTGATGCGGATATGGAAGTGATAGTCATGTCCGTACATCGGCCTGACCTTGGAAAGCCAGCCGCGATCGCCCCTGGCTTCGCGACACAGCGCCCTCTTGATCGCGGCATTGACGAAGATCCGCTCTACCCTCGGTTCCTGCGCGGCGTCGCGGATCACCGCGAGATGATTCGCGGTCCAGACATGTGGATCGATATCGAGCCGGTCGGGGCGCACCATCATGACCGCGGACATGTCCTCGCGTTCGTTGCGCGACAACCGTCGATCGGGCATCGGCGTCAGCCAGACGTCGGCGTCGAGTCCGACTTGATGGCTGGCGTGCCCGGTAAGCATCGGTCCGCCGCGCGGCTGCGACATGTCGCCGACCAGCAGTCCAGGCCAGCCGGCATCCTTGTGCGCCTTGGCCGACAGCCGCTCCAGCAGCGCGACCATGTCGGGATGTGCCCAATTGCGATTGCGCGACAGCCGCATCACCTGCCAGGTCGGGCCGTTGATCGGCAATGCTTCGGCGCCGGCGATGCAGCCCTTGGCATAGAACCCGATCACGCGGGTCGGCATCGCCGCCGGCAGCACCTTGCGGCCGAACAACTCCTTCGCGGCCAGTTTGGGATCGTTGGGATTGGCGATCGGCGGCAGCGGCTGGGGATCGACACTGCCCTTGTCCTGCGCCAGCACCGCGGAGGAGCACGCGACAGCCGAGGGCAGCAGCAGGAACAGCAGACGGATCAGGCGCGGGGTCATCGGGGCACTCTGCGGCGCACGGCCTGCCATCGAATTAGCGCCTGCGAACAAGGCGCGCCAGTCGCAATTGGTTGATGGAGGCAAGGGCCTGATCGCCGCTCAGACATCCTTCGCCGCGGCGCCGGGATTGGCGGCGAGCAGCGCCCGGCCGACGTCTTCATATTGGGTGTCGCGGGCCTGGATCTGCTGGGCAATGGCGTGCATGTCGCGAAAGCGGCGCTCGAACGGGTTGGCGCTGAACACCGCGGTGGCCCCCGCCATGTGATAGGCGGCGTCGACCACCGCGGCGGCCTGGTGAATGGTCCAGGTCGATGCAAGGCGAAGGGCGACGCGCTGCTGTTCGGTATGGCGCCCGCCGCGCATCAGGTCGTGCCAGACCTCTGCCGCCGTCGCATACAGATAGGCGCGGGCGGCGCGCAAATTGCCTTCGACACGGCCGAGCGCGCCCTGCACCGCATTGTTCTCGCGCATTGCCTTGACGCCGAACGACGCCTTGCCGCGTGCCAGATCGATCGTGGCATCGAGGGTGGCGCGCGCGACGCCGAGCGCGACCGCGGCGAATCCCATCGCGAAAACGATGTGGGTGGTGAGCTGGTAGAGCGGGCCCGTCTCGCGCACCGCCGCAGGATCGTCGCGCAGTGCCGCAAATCTTTCGGGGATGAACAGGTTTTCGACCGAATAACTGTCGGTGCCGGTGCCCCTCAGTCCAATCACATGCCAGACGTCATGCATCGTGGCGCTCGCGATCGGAAACAGGATGGTGCGAATCTCCAGCGTGCCGTCGCTCTTCCGCCGTCGCGAGCCATTCGCTTCCACGACCTGGACATGAGCGCCGAGCCAGTTGGCCTGACGGGAGCCGCTGGCGAAATCCCAGCGGCCGTCGGCACGATAGCCGCCGGGCACCACCTGCACCTCGCCGGCGATCGCACCCCAGGCCAGGATGTCGGTCGGAGCGCCGAACACCTCGCGGACGGTGTCGGGGTCGAGATAGGCCGCGGTCATGGCACAGACGTCACACTGACCGAGGCACCATGCCGTCGACGCATCGGCCTTCGCCACTTCCTCGAGCATCTGCATGAAGACTTCGAGCGGCGCCTCGGCACCGCCGGCGCTCTTTGGCAACAACGCACGGTATAGCCCGTTCTCGATCAGGGCGGAAACCACCGGCGGGGTCAGACGTCGAGTCCTTTCGATTTCGTCGGCCTCGCCCGCGATGGTTGGCGCCAAGGCTCGCGCGCGTTCGACCAGGTCGAAACCGGGAAGCTTGTTCATGCGTTTCCTCGCGGCCTTTGCAGTCCTTCTTAGCCTGTTTGCAGGGGTAAGGCATCATTCCGCGTCGATCAAGCCGGGGACGTCAGCGCGCCAGCCCGAGAAGAACGAGAATGGCGCGGTCCAGCAGTCCGGAGGTTTTGCCATCGATCCGGCCGATCACCCGCCGGATCCGCTCGCGCCGAAGCGCCACCATTTTGTCGGTCACGATCTGCGATCGCACGAGCAGGCCGCTTTCCGGCGTTGCTTCGATCAGCGGCCGGAGCGGCAACTTGTCCTGAAGGTCCGACGAGATGGGGCAGACCAACAGGGTCGTAAGGTCAGCATTGAATTCGTCGGCCTGCACCACAACTCCCGGCCGCGGCCGCCCCAGGTCGCTTGGAACGACCATCAGCACAACATGGCCGCGGATTATTTCCATGCTTCCCAGTCGTAGATCGACTCGATCCAGGCATCGATGGCGCCATTTTCCGGATGCTGCGCCATCCGCTTGGCCTGCTTGCGCAAATCGGCAAGAACCCTGGCGTCGCGCAAGTCAGGCACCCAATGCTGCACCGGACGCAGGCCCTGGAATCGCAGACGCTTGCGGCGCGCGGCCATGCGCTGCTGCGGTGTTCGTGGCTTTGATTTCTTCGGAGTGGGGGCCATTCCAGCATCGTAACATGTTACGGTACCGATTTCAACCGCAGGTCTCAATGACGGCCGGTGTGGCTTTTAATTCCAATGAAAGCGCAGGAGTCCTCGGCCTCTCGTGGCCGACGCGGGCCAGCTTCGCTATTCGGCGGTGCCCACGCGCGCCTTACCCGGTGCCCGAGCCTTTTTCCAGGCGCCGGAGGCCAGAACCTTGCTCGCGGACAGGATTTCAATGCCGACGATACGGCCGGCGACGTCGACATCATAGATGAACGGCCCGGTCTCTTCAGTCCGGTCGACCTTACCTCCTCCGACGGTGATATACACTGCATCGGCTTCGGCGTCGTAAGTTACGTATGTCATAACCTGCTTCCCTCCCTCGTCATTCCGGGGCGCGAAGCGAAGCGGAGAGAGCCCGGAATCCATAACCACCAATGCCTGTTAGCAACGGCACAGCGGCTCCAGCTTCGCGCCACATCAACGTTCGTGGTTATGGATTCCGGGCCTGCACCAAGTGGCGCATCCCGGAATGACGGCGTGGAGATGGTGTGCACATTCCGACGACCAGGCCTCTCATCAGCGCCTTTGGCCCTCACGAGTCGTCAGCTATCCACCTTCAGCGCGGCAATGAATGCTTCCTGCGGGATGTCGACCTTGCCGAACTGCCGCATCTTCTTCTTGCCTTCCTTCTGCTTCTCCAGAAGCTTGCGCTTGCGGGTGACGTCGCCGCCGTAGCATTTGGCGGTGACGTCCTTGCGCAAGGCGCGCACGGTCTCGCGCGCGATCACCTTGCCGCCGATCGCGGCCTGGATCGGAATCTGGAACATGTGCGGCGGGATCAGTTCCTTCATCTTCTCGACCATGGCGCGGCCGCGGCCCTCGGCACGGGTGCGATGCACCAGCATCGACAGCGCGTCCACGGGCTCGCTGTTGACCAGGATCTGCATCTTGACGAGGTCGGCCGGCTTGTAGTCGGTGAGATGATAGTCGAACGAGGCATAGCCCTTCGAGACGGATTTCAGGCGGTCGTAGAAATCGAACACCACTTCATTGAGCGGCAGATCGTATTTCACCAGCGCGCGAGACCCGACATAAGTGAGCTCCTTTTGCGATCCGCGCCGCTCCTGGCACAGTTTCAGCACGCTGCCGAGGTAGTCGTCGGGGGTGAGGATCGTGGCTTCGATCCACGGCTCCTGGATCTCGACGATCTTCACCACGTCGGGCATGTCGATGGGATTGTGGATTTCGATTTCCTGGCCGTCGGTCAGGCGCATCCTGTAGATCACCGATGGTGCGGTGGCGATCAAATTGAGATCGAATTCGCGGTGCAGCCGCTCCTGGATGATCTCCAGATGCAAAAGCCCAAGGAAGCCGCAACGGAAGCCGAAGCCCAGCGCGGCGGAGGTTTCCATCTCGAACGAAAAGCTGGCATCGTTGAGACGCAGCTTGCCCATCGCCGCCCGCAACGTCTCGAAATCGTCGGCGTCGACCGGGAACAGGCCGCAGAACACCACCGGGATCGCCGGCTTGAACCCCGGCAGCATTTCGGTCACCGGCTTGCGGTCGTCGGTGATGGTGTCGCCGACGCGGGTGTCCGCCACTTCCTTGATGGCGGCCGTGATGAAGCCGATTTCACCGGGGCCGAGTTCATCGACCTGCTGCATCTTCGGCGTGAAGAAGCCGACGCGCTCGACGTCATAGGCGGCGTTGGTGCCCATCATCCGGATCCGGTCGCCTCGCTTCATGACACCGTCGACGACACGGATCAGGACCACGACGCCGAGATAGACGTCGTACCAGCTATCCACCAGCAACGCCTTCAGGGTCGCGCCGCGATCGCCCTTCGGCGGCGGCAGCCGCGTGACGATCGCCTCCAGCACCTCGGGAATGCCGAGGCCGGTCTTGGCCGAGATCATCACCGCGTCGGAGGCGCCGATGCCGATCACGTCCTCGATCTGCTGCCTTACCTTGTCGGGTTCGGCGGCCGGCAGGTCGACCTTGTTCAGCACCGGCACGATCTCGTGGTCGTTGTCCAGCGCCTGGTAGACATTGGCCAGCGTCTGGGCCTCGACGCCCTGGCTGGCATCGACGACGAGCAGCGAGCCCTCACAGGCCGCGAGCGAGCGGGAGACTTCGTAGGCGAAGTCGACATGGCCCGGCGTGTCCATCAGATTGAAGATGTAATCCTTGCCGTCCCGCGCGTGATAGTTCAGCCGGACCGTCTGCGCCTTGATGGTGATGCCACGTTCGCGCTCGATATCCATGGAATCCAGCACCTGTTCCTTGCCCGCCATTTCGCGGTCGGTCAGCCCGCCGGTCACCTGGATCAGGCGGTCGGCCAGCGTCGACTTGCCATGGTCGATATGAGCGATGATGGCGAAGTTGCGAATGTTGGAAATAGCGCTGGATGTCATGGGCGCGGGATAGCATTGGCCCCCCGCTGCGGCAACCTCATTGCAGGCTCGTGACGGCACAAGTTCACGCCAAGCCGATTTCACTTGCGACAAAAACGCGCTACGTCACCGCACATGTCCGCTGTCCGGCTCCCGCCCGCAACATTGCACGCCCGCGCGTCGTCGAAGGTCCGGCGGCTGGCCGCATGGCTTGTTGCATCGGCATCGGATCGCGAGGCAGGGCCTTGGCTGGTGATCGGCTTTGCCATCTTGCATGCCGTGCTCTGGACCTTGATTCTGATCAATCTGAAGGCGGCCCAGGATGTCCACATGGATGTCGCCGAGGCCTATGCCTGGGGACAAAAATTCCAGCTCGGCTATGGCAAGCATCCGCCGCTGTCGGGATGGATCGCGGGCCTGTGGTTCATGCTGTTTCCGGTCGCCAACTGGTCGACCTACGCGCTGGCCATGGCGACGCTCGGAACCGGCCTCATGATCTGCTGGCTGATCGCGCTCCGCGTCGTCGACCGGCGCCGCGCCTTCTTCACCGTGGTGATGCTCGCGATCTATCCGATCTTCAATTTCAAGGGCTACAAGTACAATCCGGATCTGCTGCAGCTCGTCACCCTGCCGATGGTCGTGCTGGCCTACCTGCACGCCTTCGAGAAGCGAACCGTGCGTGCCGGCGTGTGGCTCGGCCTCGCCGGGGCGCTGGCGCTGATGACGAAATACTGGGTGCTGACCATGATCGGCGCGGCCGGAATCGCCGCCTTGATCCATCCCGACCGGCTGAAATTTCTCGGCTCGCCGGCGCCGTGGGTCGCGATCGCCACGCTCGTTGTCGCAATGATCCCACATCTGATCTGGCTGAGGGAGGTCGACTTCGCGCCATTGACCTATGCCGGGGACGTCTATGCTCTCACCAGCCGCACCCAATGCCTGCAACTTGTGATCGGTTATCTCGGCCATAACCTTGCGCTGCTGGCCGTTCCGGTATTGCTGGCAGCGGCAACGCTGGCATGGCCACCGGCGGCGCTGGCCAGGCGTGTCCGGCCACGCGGCGCCGCGGTCGGCGTGAACCTGTCACAGGCGCTCAACATCTGGATCATCCAGATCGTGGTTGCGATTGGGCCACCGCTCGGGGCACTGGCTTTCACCGTCTATCTCAAGACCGACTGGGGTATCTCGCTGTTCTTTCTGACCCCGCTGGCGCTGGTTGCGATTCCGCGGCTGCGGATTCCCGGCATGGCGTTGTTCCATATTGCCGCGGTCTGGCTGGTGATCACGCTCGCCGCATTGGCCGCATCGCCCTACATTGCAGCGCGCGAAATGGCCGACAATCCGAACGGCGCCTCGGGCTACGGCGCGCGCTCCGAACTCGCCCGCGAACTGACGCAATCCTGGCATGATCGCTTCCACTCGCGGTGGGCCGTGGTCGCCGGCGCTACGGACATTGGCGAGCCGATGACGTTCTACAGTCCGGACCATCCGGCGCCACTCACGCCGAACGAGCTCTGGGCATCCGGCCTGACGTCGCTGGCGGAGGCGAAACGGCTGGGATTCATCGGCATCTGCGAAGCCTCCGATCCGCACCTCGGGGAGTGTGAGGCGTGGATGGCAGCCAACGCGACGCCAGCCGAGCAGCTCGTCATGACCACGCAACGCTTCTTCAAGGGGCATGCCGGCCCCGCCACAAGCTGGAAAATCTACATCGTGCCACCGGCGAAATAGCCGCCGAAATAGCCGCCCGGGGCGGTTCGATGACCGACGGCTGCGCCGGCTCAGGTGCCTTCCTCGTTGAACTTGCTCGCGACCAGCGCGGTAATCGCGTCGAGGGCGGCCTGCGCCTCCGGGCCGGCGGCGGAGACGACGATCGAGGTGCCGGGCCCTGCCGACAACATCATCAGTCCCATGATGGAGGTACCGCCGACCGTTTCGCTGCCGCGCGTCACCCACACTTCAGCGTTGAAGCGTTCGACCATCTGGACGAATTTCGCCGAGGCCCGGGCATGGAGCCCGCGTTTGTTGATGATGGGAATTTCCCGGGACACCGCATCCGCCGGCACACTCGGCCCGGCACCGTTCTCGGGCGGCGCGTCGTCGTCATTCATTTGCCGGCGAGCACGCGGCTGGCAATGGTGACATATTTGCGGCCGGCTTCCTGGGCCATGGCGATGGCATCGGGCAGCGACCGTTCTTCGCGAACCTTGGCAAGCTTGACCAGCATCGGCAGATTGATCCCGGCCAGGACTTCCACCTTCGGGCGGCTCATGCAGGAGATCGCGAGATTGGAAGGCGTGCCGCCGAACATGTCGGTCAGGATGGCCACGCCGTCGCCGCTGTCGACGCGATTGACCGCTTCAATGATATCGCTGCGGCACAGATCGGAATCGTCCTCAGCCCCAATCGTCACGGCTTCGATTTGCTTTTGTGGGCCCATCACATGTTCGAGCGCCGCCTTGAACTCGTCGGCAAGGCGCCCATGGGTCACAAGTACTAGACCAATCATCGGGAACTCCTCGCGGGTGCTTTTTGGTGCACCGCACGAACGCGCCACTTTGACCATCCAGAGCCCCCGCGCAAGAGGGGATCTTGGCGATTCTCCCGGAAATTAGCCGTAGGGAGGAGAGGCGACGCCGGTCAGTCGGTCGCGATACTGGGCACCATATGGTTACCAAATCCCTTCAAGCAATCCGCGGAGGACGGCACGGAAATCGAACCCATGGTTGTGGTCAGCGCAGCTACAACCAATGGCAGCGCAGGATAACCCGACCCGACCGGGATTCGCGGTATTTCCACACCATGGACATGCGCCAGGAGGGCTTCCGCTGGCGGGAGTCGTTCGGCATCGGGCGCCGCCAGGTCGATGACCAGGCCGATGGCTGCCTCGCCGGCGTACTCGCAGCGGCGAATGCCGAGGCCTCGAATTTCGATCATGCCGGCTAATTGCGGTGCTGGCCTGACCATCAGTTGACCGCTGCGGGCTTCGAGGTGGATCCGATCGTCGCCAACCAGGATCGCCGGCGGAATCTGCCCGGCGCGCCCGGCCAGGATGAGATCGAAGGCGAGCCGCGATTTGCCGGCTCCCGAGGGTCCGCGGATCAGGATCGCACGCCGTTCGACCAGCACGGCGGAAGCGTGAACGCTGGCATGCCGCGGCCTGCTCATGGCGCGGGGAGCCGGACCACAAAGCGGGCGCCCGCAACGGTTGCCTCGCCATCGGCGTTGAGCGGTCCAGCGCGATTTTCCGCCCAGATGCGACCCCCATGGGCTTCGATGATCTGCTTCGAGATCGACAGTCCCAGCCCGGAATTCTGTCCGAAACCCTGATGCGGCCGGTCGGTGTAAAACCGCTCGAAGATTCGCTCCAGCGCGTCCTCGCGAATTCCCGGCCCATCGTCATCGACGACGATGTCGATGTCCGACCGCAGGCGCCGACAGACGATCCGTACCTTGCCGCCGGCGGTGGAAAACGACTGGGCGTTGACCAAAAGGTTGGAAATCACCTGGCCGAGCCGCGAGTCGTGACCGGGCACCGAGAAGGTATCGGAGGGGCTGCGTCCCTCGAAACGGACCTGAACCCCGACATCATGGCCGAGCCGGGTTTCGTTGGCGACCGTCGTCAGCGCCGTCAGCAGCCGGCGAAGGTCGACTGCGGTCATATCCTGCCGCTGCAGTTCGGCATCGAGCCGGCTGGCATCGGAAATGTCGGAGATCAATCGATCGAGCCGCTTGACGTCATGCTCGATCACCGCGAGCAGCCGCGAGCGGCTGCTTTCGCTGCGCGCAAGCGGCAACGTCTCGACCGCGGAGCGCAGCGACGTCAGTGGATTTTTCAGTTCGTGGGCGACATCGGCGGCGAACATTTCGATCGCCTCCATGCGGTTGTAGAGCGCGTCGGTCATGTCGCGCAGCGCGCCCGAGAGATGGCCGATCTCGTCGCGGCGGCGGGTGAAGTCGGGAATTTCGACGCGGGTCCGGATACGGCGCCGAACCCGCTCGGCGCTGTCGGCGAGCCGGCGCACGGGTCCGGCGATGGTGCTTGCGAGCAGCAGTGACAGCACGATCATCACCGCAGACGCGACGCCGCCGATCTTCAAAATCGCCAGTCGCTCGGCGCTCACCATCTGGTCGATATCGCCGCTCTGGGTCGATAGCAGCAGGACGCCATGCACTTCGCGGAACCGCTGCACCGGCACGGCGACCGACACGATCACCTCGCCGCGCTCGTTGATGCGCACCTCGCTGCTCTTCTGGCCGTCGAGGGCGTGCACGACCTCCAGATAGCCCTTGCCGTCCTCGGGTCCGAGCTCGTGATAGAGCGGCAGGTCGCCGCGGTTGAGCCAGGTGCGGACCGCGATCATCGTCCGTTCGGCAATGCCCGGCTTTTCGACCGATGGCGGTGGCAATTCGACGCGCTGCACGTCGCCGCGGCGATAGAGATTGCGGCTGTCGAGAATCAGGCTGCCGTCGCGGTCGAAAATGCGGGCGCGGGTCTTGGTCGGCGAAATCAACTGCAGCAGGACCGGCGCCACCCGCTCGGGATTGATCGAGAAATCCAGCCGGGAGTATTCATCGGGCCCGCCATAGGTCTCGCCCGGCTTCAGGTCCTGCAGCCGGTCCGGGTCGATGGTGATGGTGTTGGTGTCGACGGTTGCGGAAGCCGCGATCGCGCCGGCGATGATCTCGGCCTGCACCAGCAGGCTTTGCGCCCGCGCGTCGATCAGGCCGGCGCGGAACTGGGAGAGATAGAGCACGCTCGCCACCAGCGCGATCAAGCCGGCGAGGTTCAGAGATACGATGCGGCGGGTCAGGCTCGAGAAGCTGAGTGCGAAAAAAAACTGACCGGCCCGGCTCAGCCAGTCGAGCGGCCGCCGCCAGGCTCTGCCGTGCTGATTCGCGGCGGCAACGCCGTCCGAAACGAGTGACGACGGAGCGTCCTCGGCATTCAGGCTCGAATCAGGCTGCGTTCGATCAAGCAATGGCCAAAACTGCCGGTTCTCTCGATGCGTGATAGGTGCGTCAAAGGTGCGTCCGCCCCTGCACCTTAGCCCAGTTGGGCGGCGGCGTCAGTCGACAATGGGCGCCAAAACGCCTGCAGGTCAGGTTTCCTTGAAACGGTAGCCCACGCCGTACAGGGTCTCGATCATCTCGAAGTCGTCGTCGACCACCTTGAATTTCTTGCGCAGCCGCTTGATGTGGCTGTCGATGGTGCGATCGTCGACATAGACCTGATCGTCATAGGCCGCGTCCATCAAGGCGTTGCGGCTCTTGACCACGCCCGGGCGCGTGGCCAGCGCCTGCAGGATCAGGAACTCCGTCACCGTCAGCGTCACCGGCTCGTTCTTCCAGGTGCAGGTGTGCCGTTCGGGATCCATGCGCAGCAGGCCGCGATCGAGCGCCTTGGCGTCGGTCTCCTTGGGCACCGCGGTGGGGTCCTTCGGCGCCGCGCGTCGCAGCACCGCCTTGACGCGCTCGACCAGCAGGCGCTGCGAGAATGGCTTGCGGATGAAGTCGTCGGCACCCATCTTGAGCCCGAACAACTCATCGATTTCCTCGTCCTTGGAGGTGAGAAAAATCACCGGCAGATCGGACTTCTGCCGCAACCTGCGCAACGTCTCCATGCCGTCCATGCGTGGCATCTTGATGTCGAGGATTGCAAGATCGGGCGGACTCGTGCGAAAGCCGTCGAGCGCGGAAGCGCCATCCGTGTAGGTCATGATGCGATAGCCCTCGGCTTCGAGCGCGATCGAGACCGATGTGAGAATGTTACGGTCGTCATCGACCAAGGCGATTGTGGGCATGAGCCTGCTTTCCGAAACGGAGTGAAACGGCGAGCAATCCAGCGATGCGCCGCATATAAGGGGCTTCGAACGTGGTCAACGAGCAATGCAAGCTGGGCTGAAGTGTGACCGAGTTCCGTAAAACGCCCCTGCGGGGTGCGGTTTCCGAGCCTATATAGGTGCCGGTTTAGCCGAAAAAAGGCCATTTTTGCAATGAGATGCTGGAACAACAGCCATGCAGCCCAGTGCTGATTTCGATCCCGCCAAGCTCGCCAGGTCGCTTTTGCGGCGCAGCCGGCAGGGGGCGCTGGCAACCCTGCTTGCTGGCAGCGGCGACCCCTATTGCTCGTTGGTCAATGTCGCAAGCCATGCCGATGGCTCGCCAATTCTGCTGATTTCGCGGCTGGCGGTGCATACCAGAAACCTGCTCGCCGACGACAGGGTCTCCCTGATGCTGCACGAACAGACGGTAGGCGACCCGCTGGAGGGCGCGCGGATCATGCTGGCAGGACGGGCGGAGCGCGCGTCGGCCGACGACGCCGCAATTCTGCGCCGACGCTACCTCAACGCCCATCCTTCCGCGGAAGCCTTTGTAGGTTTTGAGGATTTTTCGTTCTTCCGGATCCGGCCCGCGGCCGTCCATCTGGTTGCGGGGTTTGGCCGGATTGTAGACCTCGAGCCCCGGCAGTTCCTGACCGACATTTCCGATGCGGGGGCGCTGCTCGAGGCCGAGCAGGGCGCGATCGAGCACATGAACGCTGATCATCGCGATGCCATGGCCCTTTATGCAACCCGGCTGCTTGGCGCCGGCGCCGCCGATTGGCGCTGCGTCGGCTGCGATCCCGAAGGCATCGACATGCAGGCCGACAGCATGACATTGAGGCTGGATTTTCCGCGGCGTATTGCCACCCCCGCCGCATTGCGGGAAGTGCTGAAGCAGCTTGCTGAACAGGCCCGCACCGCAGCAAGCATCTGAGCCGCGGCGCCGCCGTCCTGGAATAAACCAAAACCAGCGGGATCGGCTTGGCAAGCCCGGCGTTCATCACTAATAGGTCGCCGGACCGGGGCCGGAAGGCTATATTGACGGTTACCGCGGCAGGGTGCGTCTGGAGACATTCGCGCCATCGAGATCTGCGGGTTCGAGGAGGATTCTTCGTGCAAGAAACGGGCGTGCATAACGGTGCCTTCGGCGCCGACAAATTCGGCTTAAAAAAACTCGAGGGCGTGAACTGGAATTTCGGCGCGCCGCAGCTTTATGAACACGCTCTGCGTGCCGGCGAAGCCACGGTCTCCGCCGACGGCGCGCTGTGTGCGGACACCGGTGTATTCACCGGCAGAAGTCCCAAGGACAAGTTTACCGTTCGCGATGCCCTGACCGACAAGAACATGTGGTGGGCCGGCAACCAGTCGATCACCTCGGAGCAGTTCGAGGCGCTCTACGCCGACTTCCTCAGCCATGCCGAAGGCATGACGCTTTTCGCGCAGGATCTCTATGGCGGCGCCGATCCCAGCCACCGGATCAGGACCCGCGTCTATACCGAACTCGCCTGGCATTCGCTCTTCATTCGCACCCTGCTGATTCGCCCCGACGTGTCGGAACTCACAAGCTTCGTCCCTGAGTTGACCGTCATCGACCTGCCAAGCTTCCGCGCCGATCCCAAGCGCCATGGCGTGCGCTCGGAGAACGTGGTCGCGATCGATTTCGCCCGCAAGATCGTCCTGATCGGCGGGTCTTATTATGCCGGCGAGATGAAGAAGTCGGTGTTCACCACGCTGAACTATTATCTGCCTGAAAAGGGCGTGATGCCGATGCATTGCTCGGCCAATGTCGGCCCCGACGGCGACGCGGCGATTTTCTTCGGGCTGTCCGGCACCGGCAAGACCACGCTTTCGGCCGACCCGAAACGCACCCTGATCGGCGACGACGAACATGGCTGGGGCAGCGACGGCATCTTCAATTTCGAGGGCGGCTGCTATGCCAAATGCATCAAGCTGTCCGAAGAGGCCGAGCCCGAGATTTATGCCGCCAGCAAGCGCTTCGGAGCGGTGCTGGAAAACGTGGTGCTCGATCCCCATAGCCGCGTGCCCGATTTCAACGACGGCTCAAAGACCGAAAACACCCGTTCAGCCTATCCCCTCGAATTCATCCCGAACGCTTCGCGCAGCGCCCGCGCCGGTCACCCGAAGAATCTGGTGATGTTGGCCGCCGATGCCTTCGGGGTGATGCCGCCGATTGCAAAACTGACACCGGCCCAGGCGATGTATCACTTCCTGTCCGGCTACACCGCGAAGGTGGCGGGCACCGAGCGCGGGCTCGGCAAGGAGCCGCAGCCGGAGTTCTCGACCTGCTTCGCTTCGCCGTTCCTGCCACGCGATCCGGCGGTCTATGGCAACCTGCTGCGCGACCTGATCGCAAAACATGATGTCGATTGCTGGCTGGTCAACACCGGCTGGACCGGTGGCAAGTACGGCACCGGCCGCCGCATGCCGATCAAGGCGACGCGGACGCTGCTGACCGCGGCGCTGAACGGCTCGCTGCGCAAGGCCGATTTCCGCACCGACAAGTATTTCGGCTTCGCCGTGCCGACCTCGCTGCCGGGCGTCGAGCCGCACATCCTCGATCCCATCAAGACCTGGGCCGACAAGGCCGATTTTGACAAGACGGCGCGGGCGCTGGTCGGCATGTTCCAGAAGAACTTTGCCAAATTCGAAGCACAGGTCGACGCCGATGTCCGCGCCGCCGCGCCGGAAGTGAAGCTCGCGGCGGAGTAGATCCGCTCGAACCGCGATGGTCGAAAAGGCGGCTCGGCGGGCCGCCTTTTTTGCTGGATCTGCCGCGAAGCGATATCGGCGGTTCAGTCATTGTCCGGGAATACCGCGTTGCTGGGCGTGGGTCGGTCGGTGATCTGCCGGCCGAACAGGCTTCCGATCAACTCGACCGCAACACGCGCGGTACGGCCACGCTCGTCGAGAAACGGATTGAGCTCGACAATGTCGGCTGATCGCACCAGCCCCGAATCGTGCAGCAGCTCCATGATGAGGTGGGCTTCGCGAGAGGTCGCGCCACCGGGCACCGTGGTGCCGACGCCCGGGGCAATCGCCGGATCCAGAAAATCGACATCGAAGCTGACGTGCAGGACGCCGTTCTGCGCCCTTACCCTGTCGATCACCCGGCGGATCAGCACGCCGACGCCGAATTCGTCGATCGCACGCATATCCGCAACCGCGATGTGGCGATCACGGATGAGGTCCTTTTCAGGCGGATCCATCGACCTGATCCCGAACAGGTCCAGTCGATCGGGGCCAACGGGGACGCGGGGCTGCTCGCCGAGCAAATCATCAAGCCCGGGTTCGCCGCACAGAAAGGCTGCCGACATGCCGTGCATGTTGCCGGTGAGGGTCGTTTCCGGCGTGTTGTAGTCGGCGTGGGCATCGAGCCAGAGCAGGAAGAGCGGTCGGCCCCTGTCCTGCCAGTATCGCGCCATGCCGTTCACCGATCCCATCGCCAGGCTGTGATCGCCTCCCATGAAGATCGGAATGGCACCGGAACGAGCGAGCAGCCAGGCGCGCTCGCTGAGCGATCGAACCCAGGTCTTGACCTCGTCGTAATACCTGGCATTTGCGGGCGCCTCGCCGTCCGGCGAAAACCCGCCGTCAATCCTGAGATCGCCATGGTCTTCGACGTCGAGCTTCAGTTGCTCGAGTACGCGGGCGATGCCCGCCGTTCGCAACGCGGCCGGACCCATCAGCGTGCCGGCCTGGGAGGCGCCGATCTCGACGGGAACGCCGAGCAAAGCCACCCGCGGCTTCCCCGATAGTTCAGTTCCGGACATCAGGCCTCGCTTTCAGGAGCGGATGCGGACGGCGCACCTGCCCGCTATGCCTTGAAATAGGCGATCTGATGCGTGGTCGCGAGCAGGCGGCCCTGCGGCGACCACAGTTCGCCAATCTGGTCGCCGTAGCTTTTGTGAAAGATGTGAGCGTCGGCGACCGCGAGGATGCGGGTGATGTTCTCGGCCGCGAGGTCTTCCGTATCGGCGTGAAAATAGGTCGTCAGCGAAACCGTTCCGAACGGCATGAGCTCGCCGCGGGCATGAAAGACACGGCCGAAGAAGGCGTCCGACATCGACATCAGCGACAGCACGTCGATCCTGCGGGGTACCCGATCGCCGATCCACAATTTGGAAAACGCGCTGGCCGGGGCAGCGAGCGGTCTGCCGCCGAGCTTCGGCTCGCCCGCGACAAAGCGGAAATCGTATTGGCGGACCCATGGCGCCGCCAATTTCGCATAGGGCAGCGTCTGCTCGAATGCGGTGCCGATGGGAAATTCGGACTGCTGGTGCGACCATGAGGGGCGGCGCACCGCAAATACCGCGGTCGCCAGCGTCGTGACCTCGGCGTTGCCCTGCGTCATCTCGACCGACCAATGCTGCGTCGAGCGATTGGCCTTGACCAGCCTGATATCGAGATCGAATGCGCCTGATGCGATCGGCGCGCAGAAGTTCACGGTGAGCGAAAGGGGATCGCCGGCCCGCTGCGGGTGCTCGATCAGCGCCCGCAACATCGTGGCGGCGGTAACGCCGCCAAACGGGCCGACAAACGCCCAGTAATCTTCGCTGGTCCGTCCCTGCCAGCAGCTATCCCCGACGGTCACCTGCGTCGCGCTGTCGAAAACGTGGTCGGTCACGGCCAGCATGCAATCCCCCAATCCGTACGCCCCCAGTAGCATCGTCGGGCGGTCGGCTTCAATGACGCTGGGAATTCACAGACATCGTCATTCCGGGGCGCGCCCGCTTGGCGCGAGCCTCTCTTCTCGTCATTCGGGGGCGCGAAGCGAAGCGGCGCGAGCCCGGAATCCATCCCACCGCGATCATTGCGGCCCAATGGATTCCGGGTTCGTGCTCCGCGCGCCCCGGAATGACGATGGAGAGACCCGTTGCCCGTCGGCTTGCGGCACAGTGGCACGACGGGCAAGATTGCGCTTCACACCGACCCCAAATCAGTGGCTTAAGGGCGGCCGTCCCGTTCCGGCAAGAGGGGCGTTTCGCGATCGTCACGAACGCGGGATGGGATGTGGTGGACGCGAGAG
>DASUIA010000116.1:0-3257 GCA_036273255.1 Bradyrhizobium sp. | reverse complement strand
GACCGGATCGTCGTTTTCCAACAGCGCCGAGGCAAGCGACTGCGCATCCAGGATCGCCTGGCCGGCGCCGTAGGAGCCGCGCGGCACCATCGGGTGTGCGGCATCGCCTGATAATGTCACCCGCCCAAAACTCCAGCGCGGCAGCGGATCCTGGTCGACCATCGGAAATTCCAGCACATGGTCTGCGGCGCGGATGAAAGCGGGCACGTCGAGCCAGTCGAAATGCCAGGCCGAAAACGGGCCGATGAAATCGTCGAGCGAGCCGGGCCGGTTCCAGTCGCGCTTGCGATAAACAGGCGTTTCGATTTCCGCGACCCAGTTGACGAGCTGCAATCCGTCGGGCCCCGCCTCGCGGATCGGATAGATCACCATCTTGCCGTGCGACATCCACCCGGCCCGCACCATGCTCGCGCCCGACAGCATCGGCTTCCAGCGTGTCACGCCGCGCCACATGTTGATGCCGGAATAGCGCGGCTCGCCCTCGTCGGGAAAAAACTGTTTTCGAACAGCCGAATTGATGCCGTCGCAGGCGATCGCGGCGCGGCCGCGCACGGTCGAGCGGTTGGCGCCGCCCGGCCCGTCGGAAAAATGCACGCGGACGCCGGAGGCATCCTGCTCGACGCCGATGCAGTGGTGATGGGTGATGACACGATCATGGCCGGCGCGGGCGCGGAACGCCTCGAGCAGCAGCATCTGCAGATCGCCGCGATGGATCGAGAATTGCGGCTGCTCATAGCCCGCGGCGCGGCCGAGCGGCTCCTGGTAGATCAACTGGCCGAAACGGTTGAAGAAGGTCGCGTCGCTGGTCTCGATCGCGATTTTGGCCAGCGCTGGCTCGAGCCCGAGCGCGGCGAGTTCCTTGGTCGCGTGCGGCAACAGATTGATGCCGACGCCGATCGGGCGGATTTCCGCCGCCGATTCATAGATGCGGCAAGGAATTTTCGCCGCGTGCAGCGCCAGCCCCAGCGTCAGGCCGCCAATGCCGCCGCCCACGATGACGATGTCGTCCATGTTCCCTTCCCGGCACCGCGAGCGGCGATCATTTTGACGGGATGAAATAGATTAGTAAGCCTACTGTCAATCTTGGGTCGGGTGCATCCTGTACCGCGTCTACTGGGGTTTCTCCCTCTCCCCGCCCTTTTGTTCAGACCGGGGACAAAGTGGACGGGTGTTCGGAGACATCGTGGACACTTTCTGGCCTGCGGTCGAGTGGCCGGATGTCGATGGTTGCAATCATCTGGTTTCTGAAGAGTACGTCGAAAACACCATCCTGGATGGTTGGCCGGAATGCGACGGTCTTGCCACGGAAGGCCTTGGGAAGCTTGACGGCACGGCTGAGGAAGCTGACGTGGCCGCCCTGCTGGACGCGGCGCACGATGTCTCCGGCGGCATATTCGAAGGGTGCGATGGTCTCGACATAGTCGCGTGGGCTCGGCTGATAACGGCTGGCCGGAACAGCGAGATCGAGCGCCTCGTGCGGTCGCTGCGTGTTGTAGACGTTGCGCCAGCATTCGAAGGCCCGCTCGGCGGCGGCGATATCGGCGAAAGGTGGGGCGGACAGCACTTCGGCCTTGAGGCTGCGGTGGAAGCGTTCGTCCTTGCCCATGGTCTGTGGATGATAAGGCCGCGAATGGCTGATCTTGATGCCGTGCTCGATCAACCAGACGCCGAGCGGGGTGAACCGATTGCCCGGACCCTCGCCCCAGGGCGAGCCGTTGTCGGTGATCAGCCTCTCTGGCAGGCCGTAGCGGCGGAAGGCCATGATGAGCTGCTGCCTGACCGTCTCGGTCTGCTGGTTGGCGCAGGCTGCAAGCATGATCGAGAAGCGCGAGTGATCGTCGAGCACGGTCAGCGGATGCAGCCGGCCGGCCTGCAATGCCACATGGCCCTTGAAGTCCATCTGCCACAACTCGTTCGGTCGCTCTCGCTCGAAGCGAGTGAAGGCAAACTGACCGCCTCCGAACATGCCCAGTTCGACACCGTGCCGCTTCAAGATCGCTGTCACCGTCGAGGGGGCAGGAACCCCTTCGTGGCTCAGATCCTTCAACCTCCTGGCAATCTTGCGGCCACCCCAGGCCGGATGCTCCGTACGAACCGAAAGCACCGCCGCCTCGATCTCCGCTGCGCTGCGCAGCGGAGAATGCCGCGGCCGTCGCGACTGCTCCTGAAGCCCAGTTGGGCCCACCGTTTGCCAACGATCCAGCCACTTGTAGCCGGTCGTCGGGCTGATCCCGAACCGGCGGCACAACTGCCGAACATTGGCCCCTTCCTCCGAGGCCAACATCACAAACTCCAATCTCGCGTCCATCCGAGACACCTCGTGAAACGGCATCCGACAGCCTCCTTGATTCGCTGTCGAAAGTGTCCACGATGTCTCCGAACACCCGTCCACTTTGTCCCCGGTCTGAACAGAAGAACGGGGAGAGGGAGAAGTCCATCCGCCGCACTTGAATCGCGACCCCGCTAATGCGGCTTGTAGCCGGGCTGCTCGAACGGGTGCGAGGTCGCAAAGGCCGGCAGCGCAAAACAGCGATCGGCCAGCGCCGCGACCACAGGATAGGCGCCGAGGTCCAATTTGAGAAAATGCGCGCCGACCACCTGGCCGGCGATGCAGATATCGGCGAGCCCCGGCTCCGCGCCGAGCGCGAACGGCGCCGGCGCGCGGCGCGCCAATAGCCGCTCGTAGGTCGCAAGGCCTTCGCGGGTCCAGTGCGTGCTCCAGGCCGCGATCGTGCCGGCATCGGCGCCGAATTGCTTTGCGAGTTGATTGCGCACGCGTGGCGTTACCAGCGGATGCGCGTCCGCAACCGTCACCAGCGCGAGCGAGCGCGCATAGGCCCGCTCTTTCGCATCCTCCGGGATCAGCCGCGGCGTCGGGTGGATATCGTCGAGATATTCGATGATCGCCAGCGACTGGAAAATCGAGTGGCCGTCATGGATCAGGGTCGGCACCACCCGCTCGGCGTTGATGGTCTCATAGCCGCCCGGCTTGAATTGCTCACCGGTGAGGATGTCGATCGGGATTTCCTCGAACGGCAATCCCTTGAGCCGAAGCGCGACCCGGACCCGGAACGAGGCCAGCGACCGCCAAAATCCATAGACCTGTATGCCCATCGGGCCCCCCTCGCCGGTTGACTGCGGCTTGCCGGAAATATCCTGGAACGCTGCCCGACCCTAGCATCTTTTATGACCGCGAAGGAACCACGCCACACCCCGCGCGTTGCTGCGTCGCTCGCCCGGAAGTCGGCTCAGGATCG
>DASUIA010000115.1:0-7543 GCA_036273255.1 Bradyrhizobium sp. | reverse complement strand
GTCCACCACATCCCGTCCCGCGTTCGTGACGATCGCGATACGCCCCTCTTGCCGGAACGGGACGGCCGCCCTTAAGCCACTGATTTGGGGTCGGTGTGAAGCGCAATCTTGCCCGTCGTGCCACTGTGCCGCAGCTCTCTCCCTCGTCATTCCGGGGCGCGCGTGAGCGCGAACCCGAATGACGAGGGAAGTGCCATGCCTCAATGGATCGCGGCGTACATGATCTTTTCTTCGGTCGCAGCGGCGGCGTCGAATTCGGCCACGATGCGCCCCAGCCGCGCCACCAGGATACGGTCCGAAATGCTCAGCACTTCCGGCAGATAGGACGAGATCACCACGACGGCCTTGCCCTCGTCGGCCAGCGCCCGGATCTGCGCATGTATCTCCGGAATGGTGCCGACGTCGACGCCGCGCGTCGGCTCGTCGAAGATGACGATCGAGGGATCCTGCACCAGCGACTTGGCGATGACCACCTTCTGCTGGTTGCCGCCGGAGAGCTCGACGATCTTCGCCTTGCGCTGCAGCGCGCTGATCTTCAGCCGCTGCACCCAATAGCTGGCGAGCCTGTTCCTCGTCACGCCCGAGAGCAGGAAGCGCCATCCTGCCCTGGTGGCGAGCTTGCCGACATAGACGTTGTCGTCGACCACCATGGTCTCGAAGAAGCCGTTCAGCTTGCGGTCCTCGGTGATGTAGGTGATGCCGTCGTTGATCGCCTCTTTCGGTACCCGGTAGCGGACCGGTCGGCCGCGCAGCTTGATGGTGCCGCCATTGATCAGGTTACGCTTCAGGGCGCCAAAGATGATCTTGGCGATCTCGGTGCGGCCGGAGCCAATCAAGCCGGCGATGCCGACGACCTCGCCGGCATAGACCGAGAACGACATGTTCTTGACCATGGTCCCCATGGTGACGTTTTCCACCGTCAGCACCTTTTCGCGCCGCTGGCGCCGGCGCTCGGCGTGGCCATCCTTGTGGGCATAATGGGTCTGCGTGATGTCGCGGCCGACCATGTGGCGCACCAGCTTTTCCCGCGTCATGTCAGCGGTCCTGGCCGTGATCACCAGCTTGCCGTCCCGCAGCACGGTGATGCGGTCGGAAATCTGCAGACTCTCCTCGAGCGCGTGCGAGATGTAGATGATGGCGACGCCGCGGGCGCGCAGGTCGCGGACCAGGTTGAAGAAGTGGACGATCTCTTCAGGCGTCAGGCTCGCCGTCGGCTCATCGAAGATGATGATACGGGCGTCGTTGTAGACGGCGCGGGCGATCTCGACCATCTGCCGCTTGGCGGTGCCCAGCAACCCGATCGGCGTCGCCGGATCGATATGGAAGTTCAGCGACTGCAGCAGTTGCTGCGCCTGGATGTTCAGCTTCTTGAAGCTCGTGATGAGCTTCTCGTTGCCGAGTTCGATGTTCTGCGCCGCCGTCATGGTCGGCACCAGGCTGGTCTCCTGGTAGACCATGCAGATGCCGGCAGCGAGCGCATCGCGCGGCCGCTCGAAATTGACCGGCTTGCCGTCGACGTAATATTCGCCCGATGTCAGCTTGATGGCGCCGGCAATGGCCTTGCAGAGGGTCGATTTGCCGGCGCCGTTCTCGCCTACCAGCGCATGGACTTCGCTGCCATAGAGGTCGAAATCGATGGCCTCGATGGCGTGCACACCGCCGTAAATCTTGTTGCCGCCGACGACCCGCAGCACCGGTTGCGCGGGCGCCGATGGCGCCGCGGTCGCTGGTCTCCCCGTCGCCAACGTCTCGCTCATGCGCCGCCTCCCGAACGGTCCAGCAACACGCGACCGCTTCCCCTCGACACGATCACCAGGCCTTGCGCCGTATCGCACGCGGCGGTGATGCCGTGATGCCGTCCGCCCACCCGGCTATGCAGGCTCTCCACGGCTTCGCCATCCTCGTCGATGCGGACCAGCAGCCCGTAGGAGCGCGGCGGTGCCCAGGGCTTCTCGATCCCGAGCGCCTTGATGCCGCCGAACTGCATCGGCTCGAGGCAATGACCGCTGCTGGCGAGCGCGGGCGAGATCCAGAGGCCGGGCCGAATGGTCGCCATCATTTCCTGGCGGAATTCGTCCTCGCGCAGCACGAACTCGACCAGATGCGTGCGGACGGCGAAGACGCTGAGCCAGAACCCGCCGGCGGCGCAGTGTCCGAGTCGCGTCGGGTATCCGGGCATGTTGCCGATCACCGTTTGCGGTTCGCCGATGCCGCGACCGGAAATCGCGGCGCGGCTGATCCGGTGCTTCCAGCTTTCGGTGAACCAGAGCGTCCTGCCGTCGGCCGCAATGGCGACCCCGTGCGGATAATACAGGTCGCGCAACAGGCTCTTCGCGCCGTCGAGCCCGGCGCCACATCCGACCAGGCGGCCGAGGTGACTCTTCTCCATGAGATCGCGAACCCAATCCTCGCGTGGGTGCCGGCTGCTGCCATCGGTCATGAAGATGCTGCCGTCGGGTGCGGCGGCAACGCCGGTGAGGCAGTGCAGCGGCTGGTCTTCGACCTGATTGAGCCAGGATTGCCGACCGCCAGCGTCGACCGCGGCGAGACCGCGGCCGGCGACGCAGACCAGCAGGCGACCGTCGGGATGAAGGGCGAGTCCCCCCGCCGCGCCGTCAAACTCGGCGAATACCGAGCGCGCCTCGTAGCCGGTACCGGCCAGCCGCAGCACCTGCTTGCCCGCGGAGACATAGACCGCGCCGTCGCCGCCCTCGACGACATCGTCGGCACCCGGAATCGATGCCCCGATCGGGCTGAGCGCGTCCAGCCGATCGTTCGGCGTGTAGCCACCGTCCATTGCCGGAATGGCATGCTGATCCCGGTGGGGAAACAGGATCTGCTCGAGATCACGCAGGAAATAGGTGAAGCGGCCCATGATCTATGTCCGGTCCCGCCGCTTGCTGCCCCAATAGGCCTCATAGCCGGTCCAGGCCGGGTCCCCCCGGTCCAGCCTGATGCGACCGATCCGGTTGTTCTCGAGCCCGCCGAGATAGAGATAGCCCTTGTGCTCGCGCATTGACGTCAATGTCGAATGCGAGATGCCGGTGGGATCCCAATAGGATTCCAGCACCTCGCCGCTCTCGGTGAATTTCAGCACGCAGCCATGGTTCAGCCCCGGCGCCAGCCATTCGTCGGTCGGCACCTGCTTCACCATGCGCAGCCGGAAGCCCGGCTTCTTCATGGCGAGATCGAACACCGGCGTACGGATGCCGACCAGCGCCAGCCAGTAGTTGCCGTCCGAGGCGCGATTGATGTTGTCACAGTTACCCGGGAGCTTGTCGAGGATCACCTCCAGTTCGCCTTTCCGCGGCCCTTCCAGCCAGTAGCGGAAGACCTGGCAGAGCGAGGTGCTCGCGATCAGTACCGACTTGCCGTCATGCGACACGCAGATCCCGTTTGGAAAGTAGAAGTGATTGATCTCGGTCCAGGTCTTCCGGGTGGCGGGATCGTAGACGACGAGGCGGCCGTTCGGCCGCCCTTCCATGATGTCGAGCGAATTGGTCGTCATCTCGTAGCGCGTGGTGCAATCGCTGAAATAGATCTTGCCGTCGGGCGCTATGTCGAGATCGTCTGCCATGCGCAACCGGCTATCGTCGTTCAGCTTGTACCAGGTGCGGTTGGTCTCGTCGGTCACCTTGAAGAGCGCGCCGTCCGGCTTGATGCCGTAGACGCCCATGCCGGCAACCGCGACGATCAGGTTCTCGTCCTGGTCGAATTGCATACCGAGCGGACGTCCGCCGATATGGGCGAAGACATCCCGCTGCTCGAAGTTCGGACCGGAGAAACGAATGATGTTGCCGTCGCGGGTGCTGCCGTACAGGCGGTCGTGCCGGTCGAGAATGACGTCCTCCGGGCCCTCCACCCGGCCGAGTCCGATGGCCTCGGCGTTGACCAGGCGGTCGTTCTGGGCAAACGGCGTGTTGCTGCCACGCTCCAGCGACGGCGAATCGACGAGCGGGACCGCCGCCGGATTGACGTAAATCTTCTGAATTGCCTTGCCGCGGTTCTTGGCCCATTTGACGTCGATGCCGACGGCGACAAGCAGGATGATGCCGATGATCCCCGAGGTAATGTAACCGGGGATACCCATGCGAACGAGGCCGTTGGTGAGCACGAAGGTGATGATGCCGCCGAGCATGGCGCGCCAGACGGTCCCCTTGCCGCCGGTAAGCGAGACCCCGCCCAGTATGACGGCAGTCAGGGCCTGGAATTCCCAGAGGTAGCCGGTGGTCGAATCCGTGCTGTTCTGGCGCGCGGCATAGAAGACGCCGCCGATCGCGCAGAGCATGCCCGACAGCGCATAGGTGAAGAGGAGCATGCGCTCGACCGGAATGCCGGCGTGGCGCGCCGCCTTGCGGCTGGCGCCGATGGCGGTCAGATGCCAGCCGTAGCGCGAGCGGCTGAGAAAGACGTGGCCGATGATCAGCACCACAATCAGCGTCGCGGCATTGATGGGAACGCCGAGCACATAGCCTTCCCCGAGAAAGTCCCAGGTATCGCTGTCGACCGAGTTGGTGGCGAAGACGGTGGCGAATTTCTCGTTCAGGATGTTGACCGAGGCGCGCAGGATGATCAGCGTTACCAGCGTGGTGAGAAACGGACGCGCCTTGAGATAGCCGATCAACAGGCCGTTGATGCTGCCGACCGCCGCGCCGACCGCCATCGTGCCGAGGATGACCAGCGGAACCGGCAGCTCTTCCACGTTGAGCAGGAACAGGGCGGTGAAGTTGCAGAGCGCGAACATGGCGCCGACGCTGAGATCGATGCCGCCGGTGATCAGGCAAAACGCCATTCCGATGGCGACGAAGCCGAACTCGGCATAGAGCCGCATCAGAGACAGGAAATTCTGCAGCCCGGCATAGTTGGGAATCGTCGCGGAGAACCAGAGCAGCAACGCGACCAGCAAGGTGAAGGGGATCACCGGCTCGAACCACTGCTTCAGCAGCAGTTCCGAGAGCAGCAACCGCGGCGACAGGCTGGCGTGCAACCGCGTACCGAAGCTGGTGCCCATGGTGTTGACCGACATCAATGCGCTCCTTCGGCGGCCGCTCACGCCTCGCGGTGGGCGACTCCCGCCATGCGGCGGAAGTCGCCATCAACCCTGCTATTTCTTGTCGGGAGCCATCGGCACCGGTGAGGTTGCTGCGGTCTTCGGCAGGGCGAAGCAATTGCCGCCGCTGGCATTGCTCTTGTCGAGCCAGACCGGCTGCGTGTAGTACTCATAATGCTTGCTGCCCGGCTTCTGCTGGTCTTCCAGCAGGGTGACGGCGGCGGAAATGAGATCGTGACCCTGCTCGGTCGCCTTGTAGCTCAGGAATTTGTAGAAGTTCCCCTGATTCACCTGATCGCAATCGAGCTGCGAGCCCTCGCCCGAGGCGTAGACCTTTACCTGATCGATCTTGCCGGCGTTGCGGATCGCCTGGGCCGCGCCCGATTCCATGATGCCCCAAAAACCGATGCTGGCGCAGAGGTCGGGGTTCTGCTGGATCACCGTCGAGGTGATGTTGAGGGCGGCATTGGCATCCCAGTTCGCTGCCTGGTTGGAGACGACCTTGATCGAGGGATCCCTCTTGAAGGTGTCCATGATGCCGCCGATCTGATCGACGCTGGCAGCCGCGGTGAGCTCGCCCTGCACGATCGAGACCTTGCCCGACTTGCCGCTGCCGGCGCCACATTGCTTGATGACGTCATCGGCCAGCAGACGGCCGACCTCGTACCAGTCGGCGCCGACAAAGGCGTCAGACTTGTAGTTGGAGGACATGTTCACCTGAATGACGTGGGTGCCCTGGGCCTCGGCCCGCTTCAGCTCCTTCATCAGCAGCGTGACGCTCGGGTTCTGCACGATCAGCACGTCCGGCTTGTCATTGACCAGCGCCGTCAGCGCCTGCTGCATGGCCGACGGATTGTTATTGGGATCCCGCACGACATACTTCATGCCGCGCCAGGCCGCTTCCGTCCGCACCACGCGCTCCCATTCGTCCTGCAACGGCACGCCAAGCGCAATCGGCAGGAAGGCGATGGTCTTGCCTTCGACGGCCTTGTTGTAATCGCTCCGAAGCTCACGCGCCGTCTTCGTGCCACCCTCCTCCTGCGCCATCGCGAAAAACGGTGCCCCCGCCACCAGCGCGACGCCGGCCAGCGTCAAGGCCGCCTTCGCCAGGAATGCTTTCTGCAACATCGTCGTCGTCCTCCCTGTTGTGTGTCGTGTTGTGGTCGCTTGCTTGATCGCGGGTGTTCAATCGCCCTGCCGCGCGGTCTCCTCGTCGCGCGGATGCAGCCAATTGTCGAGAATGATGGCGGCGAGCAGAACGACGCCGCGGATGATGTTCTGCACCTCGCTGTTCACGTCCATGATCGTGAAGGCATTGAGCAGCGTGCCGATCAGGGCACAGCCAACCACCACGCTGAACACGCTGCCGCGGCCGCCGATCAGGCTGATGCCTCCGAGCACGACCACGAGGATGACATCGAAGACGTAGGTGCCCTGCACGACCGCCATCTGTATGCTGCCCGTGGTGCCGACCCAGATCAGCCCGGCAATCCAGGCAAGCAACGCCACGATCATGTATTCGAGGACGATCAGCGGTCGGAGCGCAATTCCCGTCAGCCTCGCCGCCTCCGGATTGTCCCCCTGGGAATAGATGAAGCCCCCGGTCGACGTGCGCGACAGGAAGAGATGAACAACCAGCGCGCAAAATGCGAAGACGAAGATCGGCATCGGCACGCCAAGGAGATGCCCGGCGCCGAGAAAGAGCAGCGAATGCGCATTGGTCGGCGCGTAGACGACCCAGACGGGCGCGAACCAGAAGGCACCGCCGTAGATCACCGAACCGGCAGCCAGCGTGACGAATAGCGCCGGTGCCTCGACGAACGCCACCATGATGCCATTGATGGCGCCGATCGACAACGCGACCGCGAGCGCCAGGACCGACGCCCAGAAGATCGACATGCCCATCTGCATCTCGATCAGCCCGACCGCCCAGGATCCGGCCATGATGGCGACCTCGCTGAGGTCGATGCCACGGCTGATCACGATCAGACCCATGCCAAGCCCAAGGATGCCGAGAATGGAGATGCTGCGCACGAGATTGAGCAGATTGGCGACGCTCGAAAAGCCCGGCAGGGTCAGGCTGAACAGGATGAGCAGCGCGATCGTGATGAGGAGCACGATCTGTTCCTGCGATGGCTTCCTCAGAAATTGCGCCAGCAAACCGCCCGACGAACCTCCCGGTTCTACCGTCGAAGCATCAATCGCCATGGCGACGGCTCCCCCCAGTTTCTTGTTGTCGATCCGATACGCGGAAGGACTGCCCTGCGGCGCTTGGTCGGGCCTGTCCAGTTGTCGGACAAACAGACTAAGGACTTGCAGGCTAAGGACTTGCCGACAAGCTGTCAAATATGCTCGGCCGCCGCGCTCTCGCCGCCTTCGCATTCCGATCACGAATGGCGCTGAAGATCATTCGTCATTCCAGGACGCGCCTCTTGGGCAGGGCCCCCGTCGTCATTCCGGGGCGCGAAGCGAAGCGGAGCGAGCCCGGAATCC
>DASUIA010000114.1:0-13629 GCA_036273255.1 Bradyrhizobium sp. | reverse complement strand
CGACCCGAGCTATGCGCTGGAGGTACAGCAAAAGCATCCCGGCAAATTCTGCCTGGTGCGGCCGGTCGACGTGAACGACCCCGCCGTCGCCGAGACGATCGCCGACTGGGCGCAGAAGCCGGGCACGGTCGGGGTGCGCATTATGATGCGCGACAATGTCTCGACCGATCCGGCCGATCCCGGCATCAACCGCGTTCTCGCCGCCGCCGCGCGGCATTCGCTGGCGGTCAATTTGTTGTGCTGGGGGCGGCTCGAACAGGCCGGGCAGATGGCGGCGCGCAACCCGGACACGCGGATCGTCATCGACCATCTCGGCCTGCAGCAGCCGTTCGAGCCGCCAGCGCCGCCCAACGGCTGGGCCGATGTGCCGAAGGTGACCGCGCTCGCCCGGAACCCGAACGTCGCGATCAAGATCAGCGGCGCCTGCACGCTGTCGCGCGAAAAGTTCCCCTACCGGGACATCTGGGACCCGCTCGGCCGCATCTTCGACGCGTTCGGGCTCGACCGCTGCATGTGGGGCACCGACTGGACGCGCGCCGTCGGGCTCTTGACCTACAAGGAGGGGGTCGAGGCGTTTCGCGTCACCGACCGCCTCTCCGACAGCGACCGCGCCCAATTGATGGGCGGGACGGTGACCGAGATTTACCGCTGGTCGCCCTCGTAACCCGACGCGCATCGGGGCAGTGGGCGCGCGCGTTCGGGCACATTCTTCATGCCGTTGGGCGACGCGGCCTCGATCAACATGATCGGTCCGCCGATCGTCGCCGCCTGCGACCTCTAGATCGGCTGGACCCGAACCCGGCGGCGAGCCCCTATGAGCCCGGCCCAAGCTGCGATAGATTGACGCAACGGGCCCGCAAGGGAGTTTGGTCATGAGCACGTTGGGGTCGAGCGCCAGGGCCGGATTCTCCCGCCGCGAACTTCTGGCCGGCGCCGCCGCGCTGGGGGTGGCCGGGGGCATGCCCGGAAGCTTGCTGGCGGCGGACCAGGACACGCTGACCTGGGGCGTCCACATCTCGCTGGCGCCGGTGTGGTTCGACCCGGCCGAGGTGTCGGGCATCATCACCGCGTTCATGGTGCTTTACGCGCTGCACGACGCGATGGTGAAGCCGATGCCCGAGAAGGCGCTGGCGCCGAGCCTCGCCGAATCGTTCACCGCCTCGGAAGACGGGCTCACTTACGATTTCGTTATCCGCAAGGGCGCGAAGTTTCACAACGGCGACCCGGTGACCGCCGAGGACGTGAAGTTTTCGTTCGACCGCTATCACGGCGCCGCCAACGACATGATCAAGGCGCGGGTCGCGGCGGTCGAGACGCCGGATTCGAGCCATGTGCGGTTCAAGCTCAAAAACCCGTGGCCGGATTTCCTCACCTTCTACGCGACGGCCAGCGCGGCCGGGTGGATCGTCCCGAAGAAATACATCGAGAAGGTCGGCGAGGACGGGTTCAAGAAGGCGCCGGTCGGCGCCGGCCCGTACAAGTTCGTGTCGTTCAACCCCGGCCTCGAGCTGGTGCTCGAAGCCTTCCCCGATTACTGGCGCAAGCCGCCGCCGGTGAAGCGGCTGGTGTGGAAGGTGATCCCGGACGAGACGACGCGGCTGGCCGCGCTC
Organism: Bradyrhizobium sp.; assembly: GCA_036273255.1. GTDB lineage: Bacteria > Pseudomonadota > Alphaproteobacteria > Rhizobiales > Xanthobacteraceae > Bradyrhizobium. Next base: position 12,019 of record DASUIA010000114.1, on the reverse strand, counting down.
AAGCTCGGCGAGGTCGACATCGCCTATTCGATCCGCGGCGAGCTGGCCGACGAGCTGCGCAGGACCAAAGGGCTGACCCTCAAGCCGGCGGTCGTGCAGGGCACGTTCTGCCTCTATTTCCCCGACCAGTTCGACCCGAAATCGCCCTGGCACGACGGGCGGGTGCGCAAGGCCGCGGCGCTGGCGATCGACCGCAAGGGCTCGAACGAGGCGCTGACCCTCGGCTATTCCTTGATATCGGGCAACCCGATCGTGCCCAATAATTACGAGTTTTTCTGGCAGCCGCCGGAACCGGTCTACGACCCCGAGGCGGCGAAGAAGCTGCTCGCCGAAGCGGGCTTTCCGAAGGGCTTCGACGCCGGCGATTATTATTGCGATTCGTCCTACGCCAATATCGGCGAGGCGATGGTCGACAATTTGCAGGCGGTCGGCATCCGCGCCAAGCTCCGGCCGATCGAGCGGGCCGCCTATATCAAGGGGTACTCCGCCAAGCAGTACAAAAACATCATCCAGGCGGGGCCCGGCGCGTTCGGCAACGCGGCGACGCGGATGGAGATGCATGTTGTCAAGGGCGGCATCTTCACCTATGGCAGCTACCCGGACATGGACGAACTTTACCAGCAGCAGGCCGTCGAGTTGGACAAGGCCAAGCGCACGGCGCTGCTTCACAAGATGCAGCAGCTGATTTACGAGCGGACGATCTACACCCCGATCTGGCAGCTTGCCTTCCTCAACGGGATCGGGCCACGGGTCTCCGAAGCGAGCTTTGGCAAGATCGCCGGCTTCCCGTACACCGCCCCCTACGACGACATCGCAATCAGGAAGGTTTGAGGCCGTGCCGCATCCGCTTGTATCGCTCGCCCGCCACGGCGAGACGGAATGGAGCCTGTCTGGCCAGCATACCGGGCTGACCGACATCCCGCTGACCGCCAATGGCGAGGCGCAGGCGCGCCGGCTCGGCGAGCGGCTACGCGGGCACAAATTCGCCCGGGTGCTGACGAGCCCCTTGCAGCGCGCCGCGCGCACTTGCGCGATCGCCGGGTTCGGCGACCGATCCGAGATCGAGCCCGACCTCGTCGAATGGAATTACGGCGACTACGAGGGGGTCAGAACCCACGACATCCTTAAGGGCCGGCCGGGCTGGCAGCTGTTCCGCGACGGCTGCCCGGGCGGCGAGTCGCCGGCCGAGGCAGGCGCCCGCGCCGACCGCGTCATCGCCAGGCTGCGCGGGATCGACGGTGATGTCCTCTTGTTTTCGAGCGGGCATTTCACCCGGGTACTGGCGGCGCGCTGGCTCGGCCTCCCGCCGGGGGCGGGCACCCATTTCATCCTCGGCACCGCGACGCTGAGCGTGCTCGGCTACGAGCACGACATGAGCGAGCCGGTGATCCAGCTGTGGAACGACAGCCGGCACCTCGAAGCGTAGTCGCCTACGCGAAGAAGCTCGTGCTCAAATTGTTGACGAATTTGAGCGTGATGGTCGAGCCGTCGCCGAGCGTGATCAGCGTATCCAGCCCGAAATTGATGCTCGTCGCCGTGCTCACCGCGTTGGCCGCGGTGTCGGTAGTCAGGTGAATGCGGTCGCCCGCGGCCTGATTGAACCCGAACACCGTGTCGTGGTAGCGGCCGGTCGTATCCTCGAAAATGTTGTTGCCGCCGGCGAGATAGAGCGTGTTGGTGTTGTTGCCGCCGGAAATGGTGTTGCCGCCGCCGAGGGCGAAGACCGTGTCGTCGTCGAGACCGCCATCGATCGTTCCGCCGCTGCCGACGAGCCCGACGAAATCGTCGCCGGCGCCGCCCAGCACGGTGTCGTTGTCGCCGACCGCCCAGATCGTGTCGCTGCCGTTGCCGCCATCGAGCGAATTGCCGTTGCCGGAGGCGAACAGGAAGTCCGAATCGTCACCGCCCGCCAGCGTGTCGTTGGTGCCGATCGCGACGGCGGTGTCGTTCCCGGCGTTTCCGGCGACCGAATTGTGGCTGCCGCCGACACCGACGATGTCATTGCCGGCAAGTCCGGCGATGAACGAGTTGTTCGAATTCCCCCACATCACGTCGTCGCCGCTAGTGCCGACGGCGTATTGGCTGTCATTGCCGAAATAGAACGGCTGGTTCGGACCGGTCGGCCCGATCGGCGGCGGCCCGATCGTCAGATCGAGGGGGCTCGACGCGGCGCTAACATTGCCGGCCAGGTCGGTCTCGGTCGCGGTCAGCGAATGCGGCCCGGTGGTCAGCGTGGAACTGGCGATCGACCAGCCGCCGTTCGGATCGACCGTGTCGGCGCCCAGCGTGGCCGCGCCCTCGCTGAGCGTGACGGTATCGCCGGCCTCGCCCTTCCCGTCGATCTCGGGCGCCGGGTTGCTGGTCAGATTGTCGCCGGCCGCGCCGTCGTCCGTGGACGGGTCGAGCGAGAGGGCCGAGGGCGCGGGCGGCGGGGTCGTGTCGATGGTTAGCGAAAGCGTCTGAGACGGCTTGCTGGTGATGTTGTTGGCGTCGGTCGTGGTCGTCGTCAGGTCGTGAACGCCGTCCGAAAGCGTGCCGGTGGTGATGCTCCAGTCGCCGCTGCCCGGGATCGTCGTCGAGCCGAGGCTCGTGCCGCCGTCGCTCAACGTCACGACATCGCCGGCATTGCCGCTGCCGTCGATCTGCGGCGTGTTGACGTTGGTGACGTTGTCGCCGACGACGTTGCTGTCGCTGCCCGGATCGAGCGTCGGCGGCGCTGGCGGCGGCGGCGGCGCGACCAGCGTGATGTCGGTGCCGCTCGCGCCGTCGGACGACACCTTGAAGGCATCGCCCGAATAGTCCTCGAAGGGGCTGAGCTGGATCGTCCCGGCGGGTAGAAGCCCTTTGTCCAGGATCAGCGTGTTGTTCGGCCCGAGCATCGCGCCGAGGGTGTTGTCGAAGCCGATATCGGTGACGTCGATCACGTCGCCCTGGACGAGGCCGGCGATCTGGCCGTCGAAGGCCGAGGTGACGACGAAGTTGGTGTTGCCGTCCTGGCCGCCGACGAGGGTGTCGTGCCCGCCGGCCACGATCGTGTCGGTGTGGCCGGCCCCCGCCGCGGCGGCGAGCAGCTTGTCGCCGGGATTGCCGTCGATCTCGTTATCGCCGGAGCCGGGTTCGAGGATGCCGGCCTGGAACCCGGCCGGAAGCTGGTAGGTCGTCCCGCTCGGGCTGTTGACCGCCTCGACGTTGAGCTCGCCGCCGACCGCGGTCGCGCTCCCGGTCGGGCCGCTCGCATCGTAGATGTTGGTGGCGGTCGCGCCGCCCGCCGCGGCATCGAGCGTGGTCTGGATCAGCGCGGTCGAATTCGCGGTGAAGGCGGTGGTGTCGATCGTCCCGCCGCCCGGCGTCGTCACCTCGCCGGTACCGACATCGATCGAGAAGGAGCCGGTCGGGTTGTTGAACCCTTCGAGCGCGAAGCCGTTCGGTCCGCCGGGGTTGGCGACATAGAGCGGCCCGGTCTGGAACAGAGGAAAGTCCTGGCTGAACAGCGGCCCGAAGCTGAGCGGCCCGAGCGTGGCCGACAGGATGCTGAGGTTGAAGTCGAGGTTGCCGACAAAGCCGAGCTGGCTCTCGATGTTGCCGTGCAGGATATAATCGGTCGTTAGGTTGACGGGGCCGGTCCAGCTGTCGGGCATCGTGAAGGTGGCCGATTGGCCGAGCGCCACGTCGTCGACTTCGCCCCACGGCGCCGTGATGTCGGCGGTGATGCCGGTCGGCACGAACTTGAATTGCTGGGCAAAGCCCACCCCGGCGGCCAGCGTCGCCGAGAGGATGTCGTATTTGAACGCGCCGTCGAGGTAGCTGCCCGAGAACGGATTTTCCGGCAGGCCAAGCAGCTTTGTCAGGAGGTCGACGAGATCTTCCTGGGCGGAGACGAAGCTGTCCGTCGCCCCGTCGAAGGTCACATCGGGCAAGCCCGTGGTGCCGCTGACGGAGACCGAGGTGCTGTTGTAGTCGCTCGGGATCGAAAAGACGAGGTGACCGTCCAGGATGCTGAGGCTTTGCCCGGTGCTCAGCGAGACCAGCGGGATGTCGTGGCTGAAACTGGTGTCGAACGAGAACGAGCCGAGGAGGAAGCTGTCGAACCCGGCGTGAATCCCGCCGGTCGTCACCAGGTCGAGCGAGGCGCTGGCCTGCGGGAAGTCGGCGGTGAATCCGGGGGTGGCGGTGTTGAGGCCGTTGGCGGCGGTGTTGATCGTGAAATCCTGCCCCGGCGCCACCAGGTTCGGCATGTTGAACCCGGCATTGAGCGGGTAATCGAGCGCGAGCGCGCCGGCCGAGGCGCTGAGGTTGGCGATAAGGGCGGCGCCGAACGAACCCGAGAGCGTCAGATCGCCGCCGAAGGCGCTGCCTCCGAGCTGGCCCGTGGAAAAGCCGAAGAGGGTCAGGCTGTCGTTGAAATCGACCGTCGGCCCGCTCGTCCACATGCTCTGGCCGGACGTGCTGAAGTCGAGCGTCGCGCTAGAAGCGATTTGTTGTGCAGTCGCCGGCCCAGGCATCGGTACTTCGTCCCCCAAACGTGCTCGCGCTTTCGCCCCGCAACCGGAAAGCAAAACCGTGCATTCGCCGGATTTAAATCACATTTTAAGGACGGCGATCACCCGGAAAAGCGGGCGAGTCGCAACTTGAAACATCTAAGGTTGAGCAACCGCAGATTTCGCTGGAAACCGGCGGAATCGTTCAGTCTTCGTACATCAGATGCTGGGACCAGTTGACCTGCAGGATGCGCGTCGTCCGGCGCAGCCGCACGTCGAGCGCTCGGCCTTGCGCGAAATGGCGCATCGTGGGCGGGTTGTCGGACATCAGGAGCGCCTCGTCGACCGTGTTGGCCTGCTCGAACCCCGCCGCCGCGGCGTCGGGAACGTCACGCACGATCGCCGGAATCTCGGTCGCCCCGGCGAGCCGCGCGCCGACGGCCCGGTTGTAGCCGTTGTGCAGGATGTAGCGGTCCTTGAGCCGCACCGCATGGATGAACGGCAGGGTCCAGCCGACATTGATGCCGATGACGTGCGGGGCGCCGGGCATCGGCCCTTGCTCGCCGATCAGCAGGTTGAGGCTGTTCGACCGGATGACGATCGACTGGTCCTGGCGCGAGACATAGACCTTGTCGCTGGCGATCTCGAACGGCAGGGCGAGGGTCATCAGCTGCTCTTGCGTCGGCGGGCGGGAAAGGCCGGCGCATTGCGCCGCCGCCTTCTCCAGATCGACCGAGACCTGGCCGGCGATCAGCCGGTCGATCTCGACCATCTGGAAGCTCGCGCCCTGGTCGAGCAGATGCCGGATGCGGGCGGCCCACGAGACCTTCATCAGCGCCTGGAGGTACGGGTCCGACATCGGGATCGGCCGCATCCGCGGCCGGCCCGCGCGGGCGACGGGCGCGCCAAGCTTGGCCTTCGCGGCGAGCCAATCGGCGTGCAGCGCCGCATCGCTCTTATCGGCCGGATCGGGCGCGCAGCGCAGCTTCAGGTACAGGATCGCCTTGGCCGGGTCGGTGATGAACCCGATCAGCGACAACGCCTTAACCGACATCCCCCTCCCCAATTGGTGCGGGTGAAGGGGCTTGCCCCCCACTCCCTTGCAGGAAGAGTTTACGGCTGCGTCCGCTGCCTCCCCAGCGGATTCATGAGCTGGACGACGACTGGTGCCCGCGGAAGCGGTCCTTCGCGGGGGCCGACAGGCAGGTCAGTTACCGGGCCGGATGCTAATGGCCCGTCAGGCGGGCTTTCCCGCGAGAATTCGTTTCGTGCACATCGACACAAGCTGATAGTTCGGCGCCCCGGCCTCGGTCGCGTTTGCCCAGCCGCAACCGCACCGGCGCCGCCGACGCCAGGGATGAGCCAAGGACGATGCAGGGGTTGGCGATGGCGTCCGGGGCCGGGTTCAATCGAATCCCCGAACCGCGAAAAGGGCCACCAAGGCCAGGCCGATCAGGATCGGAATGACAATCGGCGGGATGAACCAGGTCTTGTTCATGCGCGCGCCCGATCGCCGATTTCGTATGGATCGGAGACGGAGGAAACCGCGGGCTTGGGCTTCCAGTTTTGGGCAAAGCGGCTGACTTCGGCGGATTGATCCGTCGTCAGACGCGACGCGACGCGCCGGTAGGCCTCCTGCGCCTTTTGCAGATGCGCGCCGCGCAGGCTTGCCGTCGCCAGCAGATACCATTCGCACGCCTCGACCGAGCTTTCCGGCCGGTCGTGTTCGCCGGCGCAGATTTCCGCCAGTTTGAGCTGCGCGCGGGCCAGCCCCTGATCGGCGGCGGCCCGAAACCACCGCATCGCCTCCGGCCGGTCGCCTTCGGCCGCGTACCGGCTGTCGTCCAACCCATTCTCGTAGATCATCGCGAGATTGAACTGCGCCTCCGCGTCGCCCCGCTTCGCGGCTTGGATCAGGTGATCGATCAAATCGGCTACTCCTCGACATTCGGGATCGGGATCGCGGAGGCGGCAAGTCAGCCGGCGAGAGCTAGAAGTCCATTCCGCCCATGCCGCCCATGCCGCCCATGCCGCCCGGCATTGCCGGAGCGCCCGGTTGCGGCCGGTCGGCGACCATTGCCTCGGTCGTGACCAGCAATCCCGCGATCGAGGCGGCGCCTTGCAGGGCCAAGCGCACGACCTTGGTCGGGTCGATGATGCCGGCCTGGATCATGTCGACATAGGTGCCACTTTGGGCATCGAACCCATGGCTCGTATCGCCCTTGTCGAGCAACTTGCCGACAATCACCGAACCGTCTTCGCCGGCGTTGGCAAAGATCTGCCGGGCCGGCGCCTGCAAAGCCCGGCGCACGATATCGATACCGACCTTCTGGTCGCTGTTCTCGGGGTTGAGCCCGTCGAGCGACTTGATGGCATAGAGCAAGGTGACGCCGCCGCCGGGAACCACCCCCTCCTCGACCGCCGCCCGGGTGGCGTGCATCGCGTCGTCTACCCGGTCCTTGCGTTCCTTGACCTCGATCTCGGTGTTGCCGCCGACGCGGATAATGGCGACGCCACCTGCCAGCTTGGCCAGGCGCTCCTCCAATTTCTCCTTGTCGTAGTCCGAGGTCGTCTCCTCGATCTGCGCCCGCAACTGGCTGCAGCGGCCCTCGATGTCGGACTTCTTGCCGGCGCCGTCGATGATCGTCGTGTTATCCTTGTCGATGCGCACCTTCTTGGCCGTGCCAAGCATGTCGAGCGTCACGGTCTCCAGCTTGATGCCGAGATCCTCGCTGATCACCTGACCGCCGGTCAGGATCGCCAAGTCTTCCAGCATCGCCTTCCGCCGGTCGCCAAAGCCCGGCGCCTTGACCGCCGCCACTTTGAGCCCGCCACGCAGCTTGTTGACGACGAGTGTCGCTAGCGCCTCGCCTTCGATGTCTTCGGCGACGATCAGCAGCGGGTTGCCGCTCTGCACCACCGCTTCGAGCAAGGGCAGGATCACCTGGAGCCCAGACAGCTTTTTCTCGGACAGCAGGATGTAGGGGTTGTCGAGCTCGCAGATCATCTTCTCTGCGTTGGTCACGAAGTAGGCCGACAGATAGCCGCGGTCGAACTGCATGCCCTCGACGATCTCGAGCTCGGTCTCGAGGCTCTTGGCCTCCTCGATCGTGATGACCCCCTCGTTGCCGACCTTGAGCATCGCGCTGGCGATCATCTCGCCGACCTCGCGGTCGTCATTGGCCGAGATGGTGCCCACCTGGGCGATCTCGGCGTTGGTCGAGACCTTCTTCGACATCTTCTTGAGGTCCGCGACGACCGCCACCACCGCCATGTCGATGCCGCGCTTCAGATCCATCGGGTTCATCCCGGCGGCGACGGCCTTCGAGCCCTCGCGCACGATCGTTTGAGCCAGCACCGTCGCCGTTGTCGTGCCGTCGCCGGCCTGGTCGCTGGTCCGGCTGGCGACCTCGCGGACCATCTGCGCGCCCATGTTCTCGAACCGGTCCGACAGCTCGATTTCCTTGGCGACCGTCACCCCGTCCTTGGTGATGCGCGGTGCGCCGTAGGATTTGTCGAGCACGACGTTGCGGCCCTTCGGACCGAGCGTCACCTTGACCGCGTTGGCGAGCGTGTCGATGCCGCGCATCAACCGGTCGCGCGCATCGCCGTTAAATCTGACGTCCTTGGCAGCCATGTCCGTATCCTTCGATCAAGCGGCGTTTTGCGTGGCGACGACCCGATCGACCACGCCCATGATGTCGGCTTCCTTCATGATCATCAGCTCTTCGCCGTCGAGCTTGACCTCCGTGCCCGACCACTTTCCGAACAGCACGCGGTCGCCGGCCTTGAGGAAGAGCGGGTGAAGCGTCCCCTGCGTGTCGCGCGTACCCGGGCCGACAGCGACGACTTGGCCCTCCACCGGCTTTTCTTGCGCCGTGTCGGGGATGAAGATGCCGCCAATGGTTTTCGCTAGAGGCTCGACACGACGGATCAGGACCCGGTCCTGCAGTGGTCGCAACGTCATTGGCGGCGGTCTCCTCGGACCTGGTTTTATCGGGATCTTGGCACTGTCGGGGGGCGAGTGATAATTCAGATTTACCGTACGTGGTTAGTCAGGACTGAAATACAAGTCAGAATATTGGGCCGACCTGATTATCGTTCGATAAATATGAAGAGACAGGGGAGTGAGAAATTTAGGCGCTCCGACTCGCATGATTTATTGCGATATACGAGGCCATGGAGACCAAAATAATGATTGTAATTTGACACATTTAATATAAATTAGGAGGCTACTGTTTGGGCGAACCGGGCGATCTAAGCTGGGTTTGCCTCCTTGTCACAATGAAAAGGCCGGCGCCATGACGACCCGCGACACCGCGAGCGCGCGAAATGGCTAGGCGGCCCGGGACTCGCCGCGTCGAGGAATTCGTTTTCTTCAACGTCCTTTACGAGGATGGCACGCAATCTTCCAACCGCAAGGTGCCGGGTTCGGAACTCGACAGCATCGACGGCGACCAGCGCGCTAGACCCTATATCGAGGAACAGGATCGACGGATCGCCGAGATGTCCGGCAAACCCCGGGGTCCGATCAAATCGGTTACCCGCATCGATCGAGGTTAGCCCGCGCCAGCCTCGGATGGCCTGCGCTCGGAGGCACTCCCAAAATTTTCGCATGACAGTAGCGTGCCACCGGCGCGCGCCAAAGCACCCTGTCACGAACAGAGCCCCGCTCGGGAAACCGGGCGGGGTATTTGCTGTCCGCCGCTCGCGCCGTACGGCGCATAGCGGTCAGTTTGCGACGGTGGCTGGAGGTCTGCTCCAGCTCTTGATTTCGGCCCCTAGCGTTTGGTCGTCGGTGACATTCCTCGATTAAAGCGTTACGACGCTTGTCCTGATGGATGGAGTAAAAATCCATTATGGCATTGTCTCCCTTTTATTTTTATTTCCGTTCCAGTTGAGGAACTATAGAAATCTTCCAACGTTATTGTTATCAAGGCCCGCCTTCGCATGCCATTTGGCAACACTCGAAAGCGGCTGAGGAGAATTCCATGATTAATAAAGTATCGACGATTGCGATTGCCGCAGTCGCTCTGTCCACTGTACTGGGCTCGACAGCCGTTCAGGCGCAGGAAAGTTGCACCGAAATGTATAATCATATGATGAGAATTTACCAAGCAGACCCTTATTCACCGGCCTATGCTCAGATGTTGCCAAACTATAATTCGAATTGCGCCTCTGGTGCAGTGTACTCACCGCAAGCACAACCCTATCCTGAGCCTGCCTATTCCGAATACCAGCAATCCGTGCCATACAATTATGGGCCGGCTCCAATTGATCCCGCCGCGGCCATCGTTGGGGCAGCCATCGTGGGTGCAGGGATTGCCGCTGATAGCGACTATCATCGCCGGGATGGCTGGAGAGACCGTGATGGTTGGGGAGACCGTGGCGGCTGGCGCCGCTAGAATTCGCGTACGGGGATAGTCATACTCGATTTGCCCCGTACATCCCGTTGTCCGCTTTACACCGCGTCCGGCGTCACGGCGCCTGACGCGGGGTAAACCGGGCCCTGGGCGAGGACCTGGTACTGACTGTCGCGTCCGCTGTCGGCGGCGGTGAGACGTTTTGAGATTTTGCGTCTATCGAGGGTCGGAGAATAGTGCCGCAAACCAACCCCATCCTCTCAAGGACCACGCGCTTTCAGACACCGACTTTGAAGCGTAGCCTCGGGCAGCTTTTGACATCCTTCGGAGGATTCTTCGCTACTTGCGGCGCGATGTATCTTTGCTCTATCTGGATCGCGCTGCCGATATCGGCGCTGGCGGCCGGTTTTCTCGTTCGTATCTTTATCATTCAACATGATTGCGGGCACGGCTCGTTCTTTACGTCGAAGCGGGCGAACGACTTGATCGGCACGCTGTGCAGCCTGGTGACCCTCACCCCTTACGCGTTTTGGCGGCGACAGCATGCGCGTCATCACGGCTCCTGGAACAATCTCGACCGCCGCGCCGCAAGTGGCTTGGACATTTATTCATCTTGCCTGACGGTGGCGGAATACCGAGCTCTCGGCGGATGGCGAAGAGGCATCGTTCGCCTCACCAATCATCCCTTGGTGGCAAACTTGCTGCTGCCGCCGCTGCTTTTCATTTTCCTTTACCGAACGCCCTTCGACGCGGCCAAAAACTGGCGCCGCGAGCGCCGCGCGATTTATGTGACCAACATCGCCTTGGCGGCTATTATCGGCGGCCTGGGACTCGTTCTCGGCTATCGCAATCTGGTGGCGGTGCAACTGCCAACAATGATCTGCGCTTCGATTGTCGGAGTCTGGCTATTCTCGGTGCAACATCGTTTCGAGCACGCCTTGTGGGCGCCGGAGGGAAGCTGGGATTTCGGCGCAGCTTCGTTCAAAAGCACCTCCCATCTGCACCTGCCGCGCATCCTTCAATGGTTCACCGGAAATATCGGCTTTCATCATGTCCATCATTTAAACCCGCGCATCCCAAACTACCGTCTCGAGGAATGCCACAAGGCAATTGTCGAGCTGCAGGCAGCGCCGAGGCTCACACTCTGCGCGGGGCTGCGGGCCTTGCGTTACACCTTGTGGGATAGCGATCGCGCTTGCCTCGTGCCGTTTCGCGAGGGAGCCAGCACCTACCGGCCCAAGAATTAGCAGGGATGCGGCGCACGGCGCGCTCTGACGTGTGGCCGCAGAGCCATTGCCACGAAGGCGGCGCTGTTCGTCGGTCAGACCGGCGGAATGGTCCCGAGCGCCTCGAGCATTTTCTGACGATCGTCGGCGAGGTGGTGCCAAGCCCTCGCTATCGCCAGCAACTCATCCCGATACGCGACCGGCGTGGCCTTCGCGGCGACCCATTCGATATCGGCCGCGCATCGGCGATATTGCGCGACGAGCTTCAATGGACCACTCCGCTAGGCATCGCATAGCTAACAACGGATTCACAGGATCGTCGGCAAAATTGCGCGTTGCCTCGTTGGATTGGCGGCGTGAAGCTCTGGTCCCGATTGGGTGCGGCAAGGGCCACGGCTAAGGGATCACGCGTAAAGAGGCGCTTCTCAGGGCGCCGCGGCTCCAGTGTATTACCCGGCTCAGAGATATTAGATCAGCGAGATTATGCTCCGCTCGCCCAACGCGCCGGCGGGCTAGTGCGGGTTGGGATGGGACCGCATCCGGCCGATCCGCCGTAGCTCGCCGATACCTATTTCAGCTTCGCGAAATCAAATGCCGGTGCTTTGGCCAGCTGGTCCTTTGTCAGATCGGTCGTAAATTTGGCCTCGCTGCCGATCTTGATATCCGTTACCGGGACGGCAACAAGCTTGTCGCCCATGCCCAAGAACCCCCCAACCGACAGAATTACCGCGGTCGCCGTCGCATGCCGAAGATCGACCAACACGTCTTCGATCTGTCCGATTGACTTGTCGCCCTGATAGACTTTGACGCCGATAATCTTGCTCGCCCTGGCGCTGCTCGCCAACGCCGCGTCGTCGATTCCGGCTAGCGGTGTCACAGCATCCGCCTTGGCGCTCTGCGTTTGGGCGTGTGCCGCAGTTAGAACGAGAACCGTCGTAAATATCGCGATCGT
>DASUIA010000113.1:0-17956 GCA_036273255.1 Bradyrhizobium sp. | reverse complement strand
GCCGGCATCCACTTCCTTGATCTTGATGACGTAGGTGTTGGCTTCGAGCTGAACGTTGTCGAGGATGCGCACCGAGGGCATCACAAAGCCCATCTCGATCGCCAGGGACTTCCGCAGCGCCTTGATCTGCTCGGTGAGGCGGTCGGTGCCGTCGGGGCCGTTGACGAGGGGCAGCAGCGCGTAGCCCAGCTCGATCTTGAGATCGTCGATCTTGAGCGCGCTCGCGATCGGTTCTTCCGCCGCGGCCGACGAGCCGATCGCCACAGCACTCAAGATCGACGACCTCAAGATCGAGCTCGGCTATGCGCTGCTGCCGCTGGTCAACGGTCCCGACGGCACCGACCGCCTGACCGAGCAGATCAAGGCGCTGCGCCGCTCGCTTGCAATCGAGATGGGGTTCGTGATGCCGGCGGTGCGCATCCTCGACAATGTGCAGCTCGAGGCCAACACCTATGTCATCAAGATCAAGGAGGTGGACGCGGGCACCGGCCGGATCTGGCCGAACCAGTTCATGGTGATGGACCCCGCCGGAAACCAGGTCGCAGTACCCGGCATCCACACGGTCGAGCCGACCTTTGGACTCCCGGCGACCTGGGTCGATGCCAGCCTGAAGGAGGAAGCCTCGCTCAAGGGCTATACGGTGGTCGACGCAGCGACCGTGCTCTCGACCCATCTCACCGAGCTGCTCAAGAACAACATGTCGGATCTGCTTTCCTATGGCGAGGTACAGAAGCTCCTGAAGGACCTGCCGAAGGAGCAAAGTGAGCTGGTCAAGGATATCGTGCCGAGCCTCGTCACCATTTCGGGGATTCAGCGCGTGCTGCAACTGCTGCTCGGCGAGCGCATCTCGATCCGCGATCTCTCGACCATTCTCGAAGGCATCGCCGACGCGCTGGCGTTCTCGCGCAACCCGGCAACGATGGTGGAACATGTTCGCGCCCGGCTGGCGCGGCAGATTTGCGCGCAGCATACGTCTGTCAACGGCTACCTTCCGCTGATCGCGCTGTCGGCCAAATGGGAACAGGCCTTTGCCGAGTCGCTGATCGGACAGGGCGAAGAACGCAGCCTGGCGATGCAGCCGTCCAGACTCTCGGAGTTCATGACCGTCGTGCGTGACAGCTTCGAGCGGGCGGCCCGCGACGGCGAGGCACCGGTGCTGGTGACCTCGGCGGCGATACGTCCCTTCGTGCGCTCGCTGGTGGAGCGGTTCAGGTCACAGACGACCGTGCTGTCGCAGGCGGAAATCCATCCGCGGGCCCGGCTGAAGACGGTCGGAAGCGTCTAATACCAACGGTCCCGGATGATGACTCTCTATCTTCGTCATGGCCGGACCTGTTCCGGCCATCCACGTCTTTGATGCTGTTCGGCTTTCAAGACGTGGATGCCCGCGACAAGCGCGGGCATGACGAGTCAATTGCGCAAGGCCGTTGGTATAAGCCTGCGAGCGAAGCACCTCGCCGAGGGACCTTTTTCGCCACAGGCAAGCGATTTGTCGGTTGCTGCGGAACTTGCACCGATTTCGCGATCCGGCGGCCAATCAGGTATAACAGTTTGTAACAGATAGAATATTCGTGGAATCCGGCCGCTGGCACGGGCTCGGCGGATCGCGCGAGTTCAAGTCTTTTCACCGCCTTGTGATCGCCTCTTCGGAACCAAAGGCCGAATCCCCACGTTTCCTGCCGTGAGATGTTGAACCGGTCGGCGGGCCGGGCAGACCAACCGACAAGGTACGGGAAGACGGCAGGAGACTTCCATGAACCATTCGATCTACAGCGCTGATCGGAGCACACATCTCAAGATCGTGGTCGTGGCGCTCGTCGCAGGGATTGCGGTGGCGGCCTTCGGCATCTCGGCTCGCAGTTTTTCGAACGACGGATACCAGACGGCGCACGTCATCAAGGCCGGCAAGGCGGTGACGCTGACGAGTTCGGACACGTCCACCATTCGCTGAGGATTTCGTGAATTCACGCGGCTCTTTACCAGCCCCCCAAAGTCGCCACGTGAGTATGTAGAAGACCCCCAAGTTGACTACAGGACGACCGAAAACGCCCGCTCCCCCACGGGCGTTTTCTTTTTGTGACGGCCTCCCGCATCGCCTGCGGAGACTGCGCGCAAATCCGGTTCACGATCCGCGCGATGCTCTACTGCCGTGGCGGCGGCGCGGGAGGTGCGGGCGCCGGCACCGTCTCGATCAGCTTGCCGGCAAAGATGGGCGCCGAGGTCGGCTTGCCGTCCGGCGAGCCGCCAGCCTGCTCGATCGTCACCGCATAGGTCGCGGACTTGACGGTCTCGGCGTCAAATGACGCGAGCACCGGCCGCGCGGTGAAATCGCCGGCGCCGATCACCCCCAGCGAGCGCGGCTGCGACAGCTTGTCCGAGATCAGCCACAGTTCGAAACTCTTGCCGGGCTCGGCGGCGGCGCCGATTCGACGGATCGTGAAATTCCTCGTCGCGCCGTCGACCGTGAGAATGAAGGCGGGCGATCCGCCGTCCTTCTGCAGCACGGCGACATATTGCGCATCCGGTGCCGCCGGAGACGCCGGGGTCTTGATCGCGACCACCTGAGTCCGCGGCGCCGGGCGAAGCTGATCGGGCAGCATGTCCGGCCGATAGATTCCAACCGCAATCATCGCGACCAGCGCGGCGGCGATGGCCGTCGTGAGCGTTGCGACCTGGCGCCAGAGCCGGGCCCGGCTCGACAGCCGGATCACGTTGGGACCGTCGGTGGCCGCGATCGCCGGGGCCGGCGGCGCGACGGGCGGTGAGGCCGCCTCGGGAAGCACCATCGGCGGCTGTTTTTCCGACAGTCCTGCCGCGGCCCTGATCTTCTGCCAGACCTCGGGCCGCGGCTCGACCGATCCGACCATCTGGTTCAAGACACCGAGCTTTTGCTCCCACGCCGTTACCAGCGCGTTGAAATCCCGGTCACTGGCCATCAGGGTCTCGACCAGCGTCCGCTCATCGGCATCAAGGGTGCCGAGGGCATATTCTGCGGCTAGCGCGATATGGTCTTCGCTGTAAGCCATCACCCCAGCCCAAGGCACTCCCGTATTTCCATCATGCTGCGGCGCAGCCATGTCTTTACCGTGTTCACCGGTGTCTCGAACTTCGCCGCCAACTGCTCGCGGCTCCAGCCGTTGTAATATGCGAGCAGCACGAGCTTCTGCCGGTCCGGCTCCAGACGGCCGACACACTCCAGCAATCGTTTCAACTCTTCCGTCATCTCGCGCCGCGCCAGCGGATCGGGGGCATCGGCGGCCACTTCCATCGCCGCCGGCTCCTCTTCGATCGAAACTTCGCTTCGCTTTCGAACGACGTCGATGGCCCGGTTTCGGGCGATCGACGCCATCCAGGTGATCGGCGACGCCAGGCCGGGATTGAACTGTCCGGCACTGTTCCAGATCTTGACGTAGGCCTCCTGGATGACCTCCTCCGCCAGATCCTGTCGGCGCAAGATACGGAGCACGACACCAAAGAGTTTCGCCCGTGTCGCGGCGTAGAGGCGCTCGAAAGCGGCCTCATCCCCCTTGGCGACGGCGGCAATCAGCCAGACCAGCTCAACCGGGGTCAGCATTCAGCATCCTCGGAAGTCCCGACGCTCATCGCCGTCTGCACCCGCCAACCGGCATCCGCACCGTTCGTACCATACCCTGCGCCAAACCGGTCTACCAAGCCCGCTGCGCCGCGTGGACACAGACGAAAAACCCGGACCTCGCGGCCCGGGTTCCCGTGATGTGAGTGACGGTCCGCCCGTCTCATACCAACGGTCCCGGAAGATGATTCTCTATCTTCGTCATGGCCGGACCTGTTCCGGCCATCCACGTCTTTGATGCTGTCCGGCTTTCAAGACGTGGATGCCCGCGACAAGCGCGGGCATGACGAGTCAAATACGCAGGGCCGTCTCAGGCGATGGCCCCGAGGCGTGCGCGCATCAGGCCGATACTGTCGAGGTCGGCCTGTTCGCGGGCGTTTTCTTCGGCGCGCTCACGCGCCTGGTCGCGCTCGTCGAGCAGTTCGACTTTCTTGAGCTCCTCGAAGGCCTCGGCAAGCAGGCCCCTCGCATCTTCAAGCTGGATACGCAGTTCGTCGGCGGACCGGGTCAGATTCTCCCGGCGCTGGATCGCCGCCTTGGCATAGGTCGGATAGGCGAAGTGCGAGGGATCGTTGATCCCGGCGCGGTCCTGTTCGCTCTGGATTTCGCGCTCGAGGTCGACCGACATACGCTGGAAATCGGCGATCATGCCCTCGATCTGGGAAACCCTTCGCCGCTTCTCATCGACCTGAAACTTCTTCAGGCGGATTAGCGTTTCACGTGACTTCATCGACTCTTACTCCCCAGAAGTCCCAATCGGCACGCGGGACAGTGCCGGCCTCCCCGAGGGGCCCCACCGGCGGCTTCTCTACTTGCGTGGAACGGATGATGGCCTGACAAAGTTAGCGTTCCGTTTCCAAACTCCCAAGGATTTGCTCGAGCTGCTGGTAACCTTCCTTAAGGCCGGTGACCTCGTCCTTGCCCTGGCGCAGGAAATCCTCCAGCGGCTCATGCAGCCGGATCGCCTCGTCAACCTCGGCGCTCGAGCCCGCCCGATAGGCCCCGAGCCGGATCAGTTCCTCCATGTCGGCATAGGTCGCCATGACCTGGCGGCCCCTGATGATGGTTTGCAGGAATTGCGGATCGGCCGATTTCGGCATGCTTCGCGACACCGATTTGAGGACGTTGATCGCCGGGAACCGGCCGCGCTCGGCAATCGCCCGCTCCATCACCACATGGCCATCGAGAATGCCGCGCACCGCGTCGGCGATCGGTTCGTTATGGTCGTCACCATCCACCAGCACGGTGAAGATGCCGGTGATGGTGCCGGCGCCAATTCCGGGACCGGCGCGTTCGAGCAGTTTCGGCAGTTCGGTGAAGACGGTCGGCGTATAGCCCTTGGCGGTCGGCGGCTCCCCGGCCGACAGGCCGATCTCGCGCTGGGCCATCGCAAAACGCGTCACCGAATCCATCAGGCACAGCACGTCCTTGGCCTCGTCGCGGAAATATTCGGCGATCGCCAGCGTCAGATAAGCCGCCTGCCGCCGCATCAAAGCGGGCTCGTCCGAGGTCGCCACCACCACCACGGAGCGCGCCAGCCCGTCCTCCCCAAGGTCGTCCTGCAGAAATTCCTGTACTTCGCGGCCGCGTTCGCCGACGAGTCCGATCACAGTGATGTCGGCGTCGACATTGCGCGCCAGCATCGACAGCAGCACCGACTTGCCGACACCGGAGCCCGCAAAGATGCCGAGCCGCTGGCCGCGGCAGCAGGTCAGGAAGGTGTTGAGCGCCCGCACGCCAAGATCGAGCGGCGGGCCGACCCGCCTGCGCGAATGCGCCGGCGGCGGGGCGTTGCGATAGGGCATTGGCGAAGGCCCCAGGGGCAGAGGCCCCTTGCCGTCGATCGGCTCGCCCATCGCGTTGATGACGCGGCCAAGCCACAGCGGCGAGGGCCGCACCAGTCCCGTGGCATTGGCAATCACGGCACGGCAGCCCCGCCTGACCCCGTCGAGTCCGGCGAACGGCATCACCACGGCATTGTTGCCGGTGAAGCCGATCACCTCGCAGGGGATCAGGCGATTGACGCCGGTTTCGATCACGATGCGGGCGCCGACCGACATCGCGTGGATAGGACCGGCGATCTCGACCATCAATCCGCGCACCCCGACCACCCGGCCATAGATGTTGACGCCGTCGATATCGGCGATCTGTTCGGCCAGCGCTTTCATTGCGAAAACCTTAAGTTTTCACTCATTTGCAGCCTGCTCTTAACTTGGTGTTTACCCGCATCGTTAATCATTGCGTCACTGTCTTTGGTGACTGAGAGCGCTCGACCGCCAGAATGACGGGCGAATCGCGGGAGTCGGTTAGGACCGCCTCTTAATGTGGAACCTGAATACCGGCGGGTACAAAAAACTGCTTCGACGCAACATCTTAGCGCGATTCGTAAAAATTTGCACTGAGAGACCTTGCGAACCTGAATCAGATTTTGTTAACCATGTGTCGTCAGGATCCGAATCAGTTGTGCAAAGGCGTTTTGAGTGCCGCAAGTGCGGCCGACCTGACGCCCGGAGCGGCGACTATAGGGGACTGGCATGCGCGTTTTGCTGATAGAAGATGACAGCGCCGTCGCGCAGTCGATCGAGCTGATGCTCAAATCCGAGAGTTTCAACGTCTATACGACGGACCTCGGAGAAGAAGGCGTCGACCTCGGAAAGCTTTACGACTACGACATTATCCTTCTCGACCTGAATTTGCCCGATATGTCGGGTTACGACGTGCTGAAGCAGCTTCGGGTGTCGAAGATCAAGACACCCATCTTGATTCTCTCCGGCCTCGCCGGCATCGAGGACAAGGTCAAGGGTCTCGGCGTCGGCGCCGACGACTACATGACCAAACCCTTCCACAAGGACGAACTGGTCGCCCGCATCCATGCGATCGTGCGCCGCTCCAAGGGCCACGCCCAGTCGGTGATCCAGACCGGCGATCTCGTGGTCAACCTCGATACCAAGACGGTCGAGGTCGGCGGCCAGCGTGTGCACCTGACCGGCAAGGAATACCAGATGCTGGAGCTGCTTTCGCTCCGCAAGGGCACCACGCTCACCAAGGAAATGTTCCTCAACCACCTCTATGGCGGCATGGACGAACCGGAGCTGAAGATCATCGACGTCTTCATCTGCAAGCTCCGCAAGAAGCTCGCCAACGCTTCCGAAGGCCGCAACTTCATCGAGACCGTGTGGGGCCGCGGCTACGTGCTGCGCGAGCCGCACGAGCACGAAGAGCGCATTCCCGCCTGATCACTGGGCTTATACCAACGGCCCTGCGTAATTGACTCGTCATGCCCGCGCTTGTCGCGGGCATCCACGTCTTGAAGGCCGAACAGCATCAAAGACGTGGATGGCCGGAACAGGTCCGGCCATGACGAAGATAGAGGGTCATCATCCGGGACCGTTGGTATTACCCGCGAGCCGGAAGGTTCGCTCCTCCCAGACTGGACCCCGCCGCAAATGGCGGGGTTTTTGTTGTTGGGGATTGCCGCGCGACACGGGTGCGCGGTTCCTGCCGCACGCCGCATATGATCCTGTAGGCGGGACTCAGCGCGTCAGCGCGGCGGATGTCAGCGCCTGGTACATCGCGACGACGCCGGGCGGCATCGCTCGAGGGATGTTGGGACGATAAAGGCCGCGCCGCTCCGGAGAGGGCCTGAACGCATCGGTCAGGCCGACCACCGTTTCTGCCGCGCCCAGCACCAGGAAGCCGTCGGTCTCGAGCTGCCGAGCCAGCCGGCCGAAGGTGCCGCCCTTGGTCTCCTGATCGAAATAGATCAGGACGTTGCGGCAGAAGATCACGTCGAACGTGCCGAGGTGGGAGAAGTCGTGCAGCAGATTGAGCTGCCGATGCTGGACCATGGCGCGGATATCGGCATTGAGCTGCCACAGCTCGCCGACCTGCGCGAAATGCCTGACCAGCATCTGGATCGGCAAACCGCGCTGCACCTCGAACTGGCTGAAGATGCCGGCCTTGGACTTTTCCAGCACCGCCGCCGACAGGTCGGTCGCAAGAATCTCGACCCGCCAACCCGCCAGCGCGGCGCCCATTTCCTTCAGGCACATCGCGATCGAATAGGGCTCCTGCCCGGTGGAGGAGGCCGCGCACCAGATGCGCAACGAGCGGCGGCTGGCGCGGGCCTGCAACAGCTCGGGAAGTATCGTGGCGCGCAGGTGGTCGAACGGAATCTTGTCGCGGAAGAAGAACGTCTCGTTGGTGGTCATGGCCTCGACCACCTCACCCGTCAACGCGTCGTTGCCGCTCCTCATTTTCTGAACGAGTTCGGCGATGCCGGACAGGCCCGCCTTGAGGGCGAGCGGAATCAACCTGCTTTCGACCAGATATTGCTTGTCGGCCGACAGATCGAGGCCGGACCGCTCCTTCAGAAACTTGCGCAGGAACTCATATTCCAAAGGCATCACGCACGCTCTCCCGAAAACAGCCGAACCAGTTTCGGAGCGATCTGACCGAGCGGCAGCACCGCCGCGCAAATACCGGCAGTCGCCGCCGCCCCGGGCATTCCCCACACCACGCTGGTGGCTTCGTCCTGGGCGATCACGTTGCCGCCGGCGGCGACGATCTCCCTGCCGCCGCGCATGCCGTCCGAGCCCATGCCCGTCAGCACCACGGCCAGAATGCCGCCCTGCCAGACATCGATCGCGGAGGTGAACAGCGGGTCGACCGCGGGCTTGCAGAAATTGATCGGCGGTCCGTCGTCGAGCGCGATCACGGCGTCGCTGCCATGGCGGGTGACGCGCATGTGGCGGCCGCCCGGCGCGAGATAGATCTGACCGGCCTTGACGATCTCCCCATCGACGGCCTCGTGCGCCGGCCGGCGGCTCGAACGCGCCAGGTGCTCGGCGAGAATGGTGGTGAAGGTCGGGGGCATATGCTGGGTGATGAGCACGGGAAAACGGTCGATCACGCAGCCGATCTCGCCGACCAGCGTCATCAACGCCTGCGGACCGCCGGTCGAAGAACCGACCAGCAGCGCGCGCGGCGCAACCGGGCTGAAGGCGCGGCGCAACAATTGCGGGTTGCAGACGGCGGCCGGCGACGGGCGCGGCCATGGTTCACGCGGTCGCCCGAGGCCGGGTGCCAGCGGGGGACTGGCCGACGCCGGGACCGTACGGCGAAGCTTGGCGCCGAGCGAGCGGATCTTCTGCACGAGATCGTGGCGAAAGGTATCGGCGGCGGTGGCGTCTCGGGTGCTTTCGGGCTTCGGAATATAGTCGCACGCGCCGAGCGCCAGCGCCCTGAAGCTGATCTCCGCGTTGCGCCGGGTCAGGGTAGAGGCCATGATGATGATGAGATTGCGCTTCTTCGCCAGCAGCAGCGGCAGCGCCGAGATGCCGTCGAGCTCCGGCATTTCGATATCGAGCAGGGCGACATCGGGATTGACGCGCTCGATCTGGTTGACGGCGTCACGACCGGTACGGAGCGAGGCCGCCACCACCATGTCCGGCTCGGCTCCAATCCAGCGGGACAACAGCCCTCTGATCACGACCGAGTCGTCGACCACCATGACCCGCAGCGGCTCCTGCTGCGTCGAATTGGAGGTCGGTACGCTTGTCAACGCAACACTCATCACTCACCGGCTGCGGCTTTGGCCGCGGTACTGAAACGACAACGCCGGGGCTGCTCTGGCCGCCGGATCGGAGCAAGCTGATCAGATCAGGCCGACTTCCTGGAATTTCGCGGTAACGATGTCCTTGTCGAACGGCTTCATGATGTATTCGTTGGCACCCGCATGCAGCGCGCGCGCGATATGCGCGACATCGTTTTCGGTGGTGCAGAACACGACCTTGGGCTGTTCGCCTCCCGGCATGCGGCGCAGATTGCCGAGGAATTCATAGCCATCCATGATGGGCATGTTCCAGTCGAGCAGGATGGCTTCGGGCAGTCCGCGCTTGCAGAGCTCGAGCGCCTTCTCACCGTCCTCGGCTTCCAGAATGCGGAAATCGAGCCCTTCCAGGATCCGCCTCGCGACCTTTCGAATGACGCTCGAATCATCGACCACCAGACATGTCTTCATTTTAGCCTCTGCTTCTTGCCGGAAAGTTCATTTCCAATGCAGTTTGAGTTCGCGGCGCGCCCATTCCTGATCTTACGCCGCCATTGTCGCAGGCATGATTTCGAGAACACGATCGACATCGAGGACGACCATGAGCTGGCCGTCGAGGCGATGGACACCGCCGGCGAGCTTGGCCATTCGCGGGTCGAGATTGACGGGGTTATCCTCGCGGCCATCGTCGGGGAGCCGCAGCACCTCGCCGATCTGGTCGATCAACAGGCCGTAGGATTCGCCGCGCAAATCGACGCCCACCGCCATCGGCGGCCGGCCGCCGTCGCTTCTGGGCAGTCCGAGCCGCGCGCGCATGTCGACCACGGTGACGATGCGGCCGCGCAGATTGAGCACGCCGGCGATCTCGCCGGGGGACAGCGGCACCCGGGTCAGCCGCTCCGGCATGAACACATCCTGAACCCGCGAGATCGGCAATCCGAACAGTTGCGCGCCGATCACCGCCGTGACGTATTCGGCAACCGTGCCTTCGGTGGTTTCGGTCTTGCTCATCCTGGTTACCTTGAACCTGTCATGATCAGGCCGCCCGGTGTAGTTCGGCGGTCTGCTCCTTCAGCGCCGCGATCAGCCCGGGACGGTCGAATTTGGCGACGTAATCGTGGAAGCCGGCGAGCCGGCCGCGCTCGATCGCCGCCGGCGACACCAGCGAGGACAGCGCGATGATCGGCATCGAACCCAGGTGCTGGTCGGCCCGGATCGTCTCGGCGAACTCGTAGCCGTTCATCTCGGGCATCTCGATGTCGGTCAGCACCACGTCGAACGATTGGCCGGATCGCAGCGCCTGCAGCCCCTCCTGCGCGCTCGGCGCCACCCGCACCCGATAGCCAGCCGCCTTCAGCACTGGCGCCAGCATGTTGCGGAAGAACGCGGAGTCGTCGACCAGCAGCACCGATTGCGCGTTCTGCGACGGCCGCATCTCCTTGCGGTGGAACCAATCGGCGAACGCCATTGGCAGGAAATGGGCGACATCGATCACCTCGGTGGCGTACCCCTTGATCACCGCGGAGCCCAGAATGCCCTCGCTGGAACTGCCGACCTCGATGTTGAGCCGTTCCTCGACAATGTCGATGATCTCATCGACCACCAGCCCCATCGAGCGGCCGTCGTCGGCGAACACCAGAATCGGCTGGGCGCCCGAGCTCTTCAGGCCGACGCCGGTCATCTGCACCAGCGGCATCAGTTGATCGCGGTACTGCACCATGTAGCGGCAGTTGGAGAGTTCGATCTTGTCGGTGGCGATTTCTTCCAGCCGGGTCACCAGCGCCAGCGGTACCGCCTTGGGCTGGCTCGAGCCGGCGCGGAACACCAGCAGGGACGTGAGCTGCTCAGCCGCGCTGGCGCGCGTCGCGGCGTTCTCGTCGGCGATCTCGTGCGATGCCGCGACCGAGGTTCCGAGCGCCTTGGCAATGCCATTGGGGTCGATGATCATGATCACGGCGCCGTCGCCGAGAATGGTGTTGCCGGAGAACATGTCGATGTGGCGCAGCTTGGTCGACATCGGCTTGACCACGATCTCTTCGGTATGGAACACGCCGTCGACCACGATGCCGAAGGTCTGGCTGCCGACCTGGGTGACGACGATGAATCCATTCTCCGGGTCGGACGAGGAACCGTCGTCGATCCCGAGCAGCTTTTTGAGGTGCACCAACGGCAGCAGTTTGTTGCGCAGCCGCAGTACCGCGGTGTCCTTGATGCGCTCGATGCGGTGCTCGGAATTGGCCCGCGCCCGTACCAGTTCGACCACCGATAATTGCGGGATGGCGAAGCGGTCGCCGGCGGCCTCCACGATCAGCGCCGAGACGATTGCGAGCGTGAGCGGGATCTTGATGGTGACGCTCGACCCCTCGCCCGCCACCGACTTGACGTCGATGGTGCCGCCGATCTGGTCGATATTGGTGCGCACCACGTCCATGCCGACGCCGCGGCCGGACACGCTGGTCACGGTGGCCGCGGTCGAGAAGCCCGGCGCGAAAATGAATTTGTGGATCTGTGCTTCCGTCAACTTGTCGAGATCGGCCTCGCCGACGAGACCGTTGGCAACGGCCTTGGCCTTGATACGCTCGGTGTCGAGGCCGCGGCCGTTGTCGGCGATGCAGATGATGATGTGGCCGCCTTCGTGATAGGCCGACAGCCGGATGATGCCCTGCTCGGACTTGCCCGCGGCCAGCCGCTCGGCCGGCGTCTCCAGCCCGTGATCCGCCGAATTGCGCACCATATGGGTCAACGGATCCTTGATCAGGTCGAGCACCTGGCGATCGAGCTCGGTATCGGCGCCATGCATCTCGAGCTCGATCTGCTTGTGCAGCTCGCTCGACAGGTCGCGCACGATCCTCGGCAGCTTCTGCCAGGCATTGCCGATCGGCTGCATCCGCGTCTTCATGACGCCTTCCTGCAGCTCCGCGGTCACGTTCGAGAGCCGCTGCAGCGGCACCTTGAACTCGGTATCGTCGTTGCGCCGGGAGATCTCCAGCAGTTGATTGCGCGTCAGCACCAGCTCCGACACCATCGTCATCAGGTGTTCGAGCGTGTCGACATTGACCCGGATCGACTGGTTGGCGATGCGATCGCTTTCGGACGTTTCCGGCTCGGCGGACAGTTTCCGCGTTGCCGGCTTGGCCTCCTTGCCTGACGCGCGCGGCGCCGGCGCCGGCTTTGCCGGCGTCACAACCTCGCTCTCGGTGTCCCGGAAGGCGCGTTCCAGCTCATCCAGCGAGACTTCGCCGGGACGCAGTTCGCGCTCGAGCGTTTGCGGCGCCAGCGTGCCCTGAACCGATTTCGGCGGAGCCGGCGCTGCCCTCCCCTGCATTCCGCGCTCGACCGTCTCATGAAGCCGGGCGATCAAATCCTGATCGTCGCCCTCCGGTTCGGCCTCGGTGGCCTCGAGCCGGGAGAGGATTTCCTTGATGCGGTCGATGCTGGCGAGGACCAGGCTGACCGCCTCCCCCGTGACCGGCATGCCGTCGCGGAATTTGCCCATCAAGGTCTCGGCGGCATGCGCCAGCGCTTCCAGCCGCGGCAACCCCAGGAAGCCGCAAGTGCCCTTGATGGTGTGGACCAGACGAAAGATGTTATCCAGAATCTTGGCGTTGTTCGGATCCTGCTCGAACCGAACCAGCTGATTGTCGACGGTATCGAGGCTCTCGCCCGTCTCCGTCAGGAACTCGCGCAACAAGTCGTCCATGAACCAGACCTTCGAACCCATGGACGCGCACGACTTCGACGCGCCTTTCGGGGCCTGGCCAGCTTCTATGCAAAGCGTTTAATATTGGTTGAGTAATCGGAAAAGAACGCTCTCAACAAAGAGATAAGAACATTTCCTGACGGCTGGGCGCAGGCCGTAAAGCACCGGTTAACCATGTTTGCGAGGCCGGGCCGCTACGAGGCGGTGACCACGACCGAATCCCCCTCGGGCGCCAGCACCACCTTCAGTCCACAGGACTGGGCCAGCAGCCGCGTGTAGTACGGCTGCACCGCGTGGGCGTCGACACTTGAACTGCCGTCGGAACTGAGCAGGTCCGCAATGTTTTGCGGCATGCGCGCGTTGAGCCCGCTTGCGGTGACGCGAAAGCCCATGGCGTCGCCGTCGCCAACCGGATCAACCGTCAGCGTGCCGCCGCGTGGAATGGTCTGCTGCGCGATCACCATCATGTTCAGCAGCAGCTTGACCCGGTTCTTGGCCATCAGCAGCCGCGGCAGATTCCAGGCGACCGTGGTCTTGCCGTCCTCGAGGTGACCCCTCGCCATGTTTTGTGCGTCGCCGAGATCGATCTGCGCGCCCGACGAACCTGCGGCACCGAACGCCAGACGGCAGAACTGCAGCCGCGCCGACGCGGTCCTCGCGCTCTTGCGGATCAGATCGAGGGCAAATTCCCGATCGTCCGGCCTGGGGTTGTCGTCGAGCACCTCGAGCCCATTGACGATCGCGCCCACCGGACTGATGAGGTCGTGACAAACCCGCGAGCACAACAGCGCCGCAAGTTCGAGGGTGTCGGGGGCGGGACCGGGGGGCGAAGTGCCAGACATGCGCTATTCCTGGAGATCTGCACGGCGCGGGGCCAAGCCGAATCACGCCCGCTCGCTGGGTTGATACACTGCGGACGCGCGTGCTGCCAACACAAGGCGGTCTGGCTACACACCGGTTTCGTCGACGGCATGTTGCCTCGGCGCTTGTTCCAGCGGCCATGTGGAAACGGCCCGAAGGGCTTTCCTATTCTGCCAGACCTTGCTCGAGTTCCGGCCAGCGCAGCCTGGCCTTGCGCAACACGTTGGAGGGATCGGTGGCGAAGGCCTGCCGGGTTTCCTCGCGGCCAAACAGATAAAGCCGCTGCCCCGAGACCAGCCAGAACCTCGGGTTGCCGGCGACCGTGACCCCGCGCGCCACGTCGGTGGGGTCGTAGCCTCCGAACTGAGGCCCGTAAATGTCGGGGTGAGCCAGGAAGGATGCCCGATTGCCTTCGTTGCGGAAGCGCCACACCGCCCCCTGCCCGTCGGCCTCATAGGCCTCGACACCGACTTCGGGGCGGGCGTCGGTGAAGTAGGCGACGGGGTCGAAGCCCTCGATGGCCAGACCCGTGAACCGATTCAGGACCACCCGCTCGGTGGTGGCTGCCGCGGCGGCGGCCTCAGGATGAGCCGTGACGCCGAGGCTCAGCCCCGCAAGGCTCGCCCAGGCGGCAATAAAGGCTATTCCGGGGCGCCAACCGTTTCTTTCCTGCCGCCGTGCCGTCATAGTTGGTGCCGATAACATCCGAGTCGGGGACAATGGACGCAACCTAAGGCCGGTTTGTTGGCGTCAGGTTAAGGCGGCGGCCACGATTTGATATCCAGGGGTTTTTGATGATTCTCGCCTCACGCCTTGCCGCGGTGTCGCTCACCGCGATGATGTGCTGGATCGTGCCCGCTTCCGCGCAGCCAGCGCCGCCGGAGCCCGCTCCCGCGGTGCAACGCATGCCCGGTGGCGGCAGCACCTATCAGCCGGACGAACTGGTCAGCGCCGGACAGCGGTTCTTTGGCAATGTCTCGCGCGGCCTCGCCTCGGTCATCGAGCGCGCGGTCAGCCAGTGGGGACTCCCGAACGGCTACGTCCTGGGCGAAGAGGGCAGTGGCGCCTTTGTCGCCGGGCTGCGATACGGCGAAGGCACGCTTTACACCAAGAACGCCGGCGATTTGCGGGTTTACTGGCAGGGACCGTCGGTCGGCTTCGACTGGGGAGGCGATGGCGCTCGCACCATGACGCTGGTCTACAATCTGCCCGCCACCAACGCGATCTATCAGCGCTTCGCCGGCATCAACGGTTCGGCCTACATCATCGGCGGCTTCGGGATGACGGCGCTGACCGCCAACAACATCGTCTTGGTGCCGATTCGTTCCGGCCTCGGCCTGCGCCTCGGGGCCAATATCGGCTATCTCAAATACACGCCGCAGGCTACCTGGAACCCGTTCTGAAGTCTTCCTGAGCGAACAAGGACGGCCACCGCGCTGTTAACGAATTCACATGGGTGCGGCATGGGGCTGGCCTTGGCCCCGCAGCCCATGGCATTGTGATCAACGACGCGTTTTCGCTGGAGCACCATTTATGGTCGAACCGATCATGTATCTGGCGATCGGTTTTCTGGTCTCGATGCTGTTCGGGCTGATGATCATGCCGCTGGTTCACAACCGTGCGGTGCGACTGACGACCCGGCGCATGGAGGCGGCCACACCGCTGTCGATGGCCGAAATCCAGGCCGACAAGGATCAACTGCGCGCCGAATTCGCGATGTCGGCGCGGCGGCTCGAGATGAGCGTCGATCAGCTCAAGAACAAGACCACCAGCCAGCTCGCCGAACTCGGCAAGAAATCCGACGCGATCAACCGCATGAAGATCGAGCTCGGCGAAAAGAACGCCACGATCTTTTCGCTCGAGGCGCGCGAGAAGGCGGTGAAGGAGCAGTTGCGGGCGACCGAGGAGGAGTTTGCCGCCAAGACGGAGTCGCTGCGTACCGCCGAGCAGGCGCTGAACGACAAGCAAAACGAGCTTGCGAAGATCAATGCCGAATTGTCCGACCGTTCGATCGTCGCCGAGAGCCGCCAGGTCGAACTGGTGGCGGTACACAGCAAGATCGAAGAACTGAAACAGCGCGTCGGCGAGGCCGAACGGGACTTCGCCTCGACCCAGGCAC
Organism: Bradyrhizobium sp.; assembly: GCA_036273255.1. GTDB lineage: Bacteria > Pseudomonadota > Alphaproteobacteria > Rhizobiales > Xanthobacteraceae > Bradyrhizobium. The sequence goes on along the minus strand of DASUIA010000113.1, from coordinate 2,133 downwards.
GGCTCGCGCAGGAACACGCCGAATCGGAAACCGCAACGCGTGAGCTCAACGAAGCGCGCGGCCGGGTCGAGAACCTGAGCCAGCGGGTCACCGATCTCGACCGCCAGTTGATCATCCAGGTCAAGGAAGCCGAAATGCTCGGCAGCCGCGTCGCCGACCTGGAAGCGCGGCTCGCCACCCAGGGCAAGCTTCTGGCCGAGCGCGACTATGAAAGCAGGCAGTTGCGCCAGACCAACGAGGCCGCCCAGCGCCTGGTGCAGGAATTGCGCGACGAACTCCAGGCATCGAGCGGCGGCAAATCGCCGGCGATCGAAAAATTGCGCACCGAGAAGGCCGCCATCGAGGAGCAGCTTCGGCTGGCGCGCGACGAGCGCGCCAAGACCCAGCGCGACCTCCATGCGATCCAGCAGCAGGCCGAGAACTCGTGGGCGACCGAGCGGATGGAGAACGCGCTGCTGCGCGAACGCATCAACGACATTGCCGCCGAAGTCGCAAAGCTGGCGATGACCCTCGAAGGGCCGAATTCGCCGATCGAGGCCATGCTGGCGGCAGAACCGGCTACGCCGGCGAAAACGGCGCGGCCGGTCAATGGCGCCAGCGGCGGGGGCAACGGCAACCAGCCGGAGGGCGGCGGCACCCTTGCCGAACGGATCCGGGCACTGCAGTCGCATGCCTCCCGCGCCCGTCAGCAGGGGGCGTGAAGCTTGCCGCGCGGTTTGTCGCCTTTGGCTTGACACCCCCGTCCCGCACTTCAAGCGGTCGGAGATTGGTGGCTGATCACTGTCGTCTCAACGTTTTCTACGAGGGCACGGGGAAACCCCCGGCCAAGGCCGGTCATACCAACGGCCCTAGTAATTGACTCGTCATGCCCGCGCTTGTCGCGGGCATCCACGTCTGAAAGCCGAACAGCATCAAAGACGTGGATGGCCGGAACAGGTCCGGCCATGACGAAGATAGAGAGTCATCATCCGGGACCGTTGGTATCAGATGGCCGTACGAAATTTTTGTCTTTCGAATCCACTCTATTTGGAACAGAAAGGAAACTTCTCTTGACGTTATCGTTTCACGTTATACTATGCGTGAAACAACAACGTCGCGTGAGATTGGAGATAACGGGCATTCTCAGTTAGCGGATTTGCACGCCGAAGGGCGCGTTTCTCGCGATCTCCGGGTTCGGAGGGTTCAGTGACGATGTTGAGCTTCAGAAGCTGACGCGAGCAGATCGACCAGCCCGACAAATCAAGACCTTGAAAGTTGCTGATGAGAAAGAATACGGGAGCGCGCCTAATATGAGTACTGCTCAAAGCACCGTCGCGAGATACATCAATGATCTAGAGAGAATTGGCGGTCTAAGAAGCACTGATATTGCCAACATTACGAGCGTGTCGAAAGCGACTGTAACACGCTGGACTAAGGGAGCCTTGAAGCCACGACCACATATGCAACTGGTATTGTCAGATTTGCATTACGTGGTTGGTAGGCTCCAGGAATATTACAATGCTGAGGAAATCCGTGCTTGGCTATATGCACGCCACCCCCAACTTGATGGTGAACGTGCAATCGATGTCATTAATCAAGAACAATCCGAGCGCGTTCTTAATGTCTTAGACCGCCTGGATGCAGAGGCATACCTCTAGGAAATGCCCACACTGCATCGCGCCAGAGATAATGCTCTCATCGACGCGCTTGAGGACATTGCGCCCACCAAGCTTACTGGACACGTTTGGCGCGTAGTACGAACAGGCCGCGACGTGCTTGCCTCAAGTTCCGTGGGCGGACGTTGGGACGATACAACATTTGATGTTCTATATACATCCCAGACGGCCGACGGTGCGCTTGCGGAGATGCATTTTCACCTTTCCCGCGGTCAGCCTGTAATTCCGTCGAAGGTCTCATACCGGCTATACCAACTAAAGATCGGCCTAACCAAAGCACTAAGGCTGGCCGATCTCGCTGCGATTGGAAAACTGGGGGTGGATACAGGCCGCTACGGTGCCCTGTCATACAATGACAGAACGCAAGAATATCCACGAACGCAAGAGATCGCCGAAACCGCACACTTCGTTGGTTTCGACGGATTGATCGTACCCAACGCTCGATGGTCATGCATGAATGCAATCGTATTCACAGCCC
>DASUIA010000112.1:0-2586 GCA_036273255.1 Bradyrhizobium sp. | reverse complement strand
GCAGCCGGAGGCGAACCGGCGCACCCCGCTCTCAACGGGGGACGCGACTTAAAGCAACGACGGATCGGGCTTTTTTGGTCTCTACCGGCATTCCACCGCCGGCGCGGGCTACTGAAAAGGCTTGTCCTTCATTGCCAGGTGTGCGGGCGGGAAATTTCCCAACCAATCCACGGCAGCACAGTTCGGTTTGAGTTCGAGGCCTTGTCGCGTCTCCATCGTGCGGCAACGCCAAAGCTCTCACGCCGAGAACAATTTTGAACGAGTCCCGTCGCTGGGCCGTTTGGGAGAGTGCTATGACCGAACGTATTCAGGAATTTCTGCGCAACCGCCGCAGCGAGGGCCGGGACACCGAGCCCTGCCTCGTGGTCGACCTCGAAGTCGTGCGCGACAACTACCAGACCTTCGCCAAGGCGTTGCCGGACAGCCGCGTATTCTATGCGGTGAAGGCAAACCCGGCGCCGGAGGTGCTGTCGCTGCTTGCCTCGATGGGCTCGTGCTTCGACACCGCGGGCATCGCCGAGATCGAGATGGCGCTCGCCGCCGGCGCTGCGCCGGACCGCATCTCCTATGGCAATACGATCAAGAAGGAACGCGACATCGCGCGGGCCTTCGCGCTCGGCATTCGCCTGTTTGCGGTCGATAGCGCCGCCGAAGTCGAAAAGATCGCCCGTGCCGCTCCCGGCGCCAAGGTGTTCTGCCGCATTCTCTACGATTGCGCAGGCGCCGAATGGCCGCTGTCGCGCAAGTTCGGCTGCGATCCGGAGATGGCCGTCGAGGTACTGGAGTTGGCCAAACGCCTCGGGCTCGAGCCGTGCGGCATCTCGTTCCATGTCGGCTCGCAGCAGCGCAAGGTGAAGGCGTGGGACCGCGCGCTGGCGATGGCCTCGACGGTGTTCCGGGACTGCGCGGAGCGCGGGATCAACCTGTCCATGGTCAACATGGGCGGCGGATTCCCGACCAAGTACCTCAAGGACGTTCCTCCGGTCGTGCAATACGGGCGGTCGATCTTCCGTGCGCTGCGCAAGCATTTCGGCAACCAGATCCCGGAGACAATCATCGAGCCGGGCCGCGGCATGGTCGGAAATGCCGGCATCATCGAGACCGAAGTCGTTCTGATCTCCAGGAAGAGCGACGAGGACGAAGTGCGCTGGGTGTATCTCGACATCGGCAAATTCGGCGGGCTCGCCGAGACGATGGACGAGTCGATCCGCTACGCCATCCGCACGCCGCATGACGGCGCGGAAATGACGCCGTGCGTGCTCGCAGGCCCGACCTGCGATTCTGCCGACGTCCTGTACGAGAAGATGCCGTATCCGCTGCCGGTCACGCTCGAGATCGGCGACAAGCTGCTGATCGAGGGCACCGGCGCCTATACGTCGACCTATTCGTCGGTGGCCTTCAACGGCATTCCGCCGCTGCGGACCTACCACATCTGACCCCGGCCGGTGAGGCCTGACCCATCGGGAGCCGGTTCGCCGGCTCCCGTCCCGGACATTCCAAATGCTGACAACGCCCTGGCGGATCATCCCGCTTGGAAGCGAGGACTGACGTGCGATGACTGCCTTGCGCAAAAACCCCGCTGGTTTCACCCGGAACGCGGTTCCATTCGCGATCCGCGCGGAGCGGACGACGGACGTCGTCGCGCGCGAGGCGCTGCTCGATGCCTGCTTTGGCGCCAACCGCGAGATGCGCACCTGCGAGCGGTTGCGTGACGGACGCGCGCCCGCCGAAGGCCTTGCCTTCTCGGCGGTGCGCCAGGGGAAGCTGGTCGGAACCGTACGGCTGTGGCCCGTCAGTGCCGGCGGCGTCCCGGCGCTGATGTTGGGACCGCTCGCGGTCGATGGTCGTTACCGCGGGCTCGGCATCGGCGCGGCGTTGATGGATCACGCCCTTTCCGCTGCCAGGCAACGCGGCCATGGCGCGGTGATCCTGCTCGGCGACGCGCCCTATTATGCCCGCTTCGGCTTCGCGCCGACTGGGACCGCCGAATTGTCGCTGCCCGGGCCGTTCGAGCGCGATCGCCTGCTCGGCCTGGTACTGCGCCACGGCGCGCTCGACGGCGCACGCGGGATGATCTCGCCAACCGGCGGCGCGGTGTCAAGAGTTCGGGCGCCCCGTCCGGTGCCGCGCGCGGCCTGAACCGTGTGGCCGGCCTCGCAACCGCTCCCGGCGTGACATCGGGCTTGCCGTGCGATAGCGAGGGATGGATCCGTTGCATGCCCCCCGACTGAGGTCTTGAAATGCCCCGCCGTCTGATCTCCACCGGATCGCCCTTCGAAAAAACCGCCGGCTACAGCCGCGCGGTGATCGATGGCGATTTTGCCTTCGTTGCCGGCACCACCGGCTACGATTACGGCACCATGACCATGCCCGCCGACGTCACCAGCCAGACCCGGAACTGCTTCAAGACGATCGAAGCCGCGCTGCAGCAAGGCGGCTTTGCGCTCGCCGATATCGTCCGCGCCACCTATTACGTGACCCGGCGCGAGGATGCCGACGCCGTGCTCGCGATCTGTGGCGAAAATTTCGGCGAGTTCCGCCCCGCCGCAACGCTCCTGGTCGTCGCCGGCCTGCTCAAGCCCGAGA
>DASUIA010000111.1:0-2955 GCA_036273255.1 Bradyrhizobium sp. | reverse complement strand
CGAGCAGCAATAGGCGGCTGAGCAGGGCGGTCATCGCTCCTCCAATCCGAAATTCTCGTCGTATCGCTGCCCCTGGAGGGAAACTAGCATGAGCTGACGCGGCCCTTGCCAGCGTCAATCTGCCTCGCCGGACCAAGGTGACGGCTTCCGCGCCGCTTGTAACGTCAGGGCCAGATCGCAACCGCGATCACGATCTCGTCTCAATCGCTGTCCTTCGCGCGCAGCCGGATCCTGGCGTCGATCGCGATGTCCAGTTCGGTGCCGGCGGGCAGGATCAGCTCGCCTTTGAAGATCACTGCGTCGTCACGGTCGTCGCCGCCGGCTTTCCCGGACGGCCCGCCGATCACCAGTTGGTGCGGTCCGGCGCCCCAGGGCGACGGCCTGACGCTTCCAGGGTCGACATCGAAGCCCTCCAATCGTTCTTCGAGCAGGTCAATGATCCGCTGTTGGATGGGACGCCAGCGATCGGCTGGGTGCATCAGGCTGAAATTGTACTTCAAGATCGCGAGTTGGTCCTTATCGTCGACAATCAGGCTGTCGTGATCCGCACTCACCTGCACGCCGACCTGGAACGCGCCGACGATGCGTCCCGCGCGGGTATAGTGCTGGCCGACGCAGCGGAATGTCTGGCCGTGCCGAATGCCGCGCGGCAACCGCAACGTCAACAATCCGGACAGCGCGCGGTCGCGAATCGCGCGCGGCAGCGGCAAAAAGGCGACATGTCCGGGCGCGACACAGCGCAATGTGTGGTCGTCCAGGATACGCCAGACCGGCGCGTGCACCGGCGGCGTGAGCGCCAGCACCTCGCGCGCGCGCACGCCTGGCAGATACAGATCGGCAACCGCGCCTTGCGGCAGGTTTCCCCACCATAAGACTAAGGCGTCGATACCGAAGTTTTCGCGCACTGCTTCTTTGTTCTTTGCGGCTGCAAACCGGATCGGATCGGTACCCGGCCCTTTAATTTCAAAGCTCTGCCACACTGTGCGCGTTGCAGCGTTTCCCGGATTGGGCGCATTCAGCAGCGAAAGGTTGCGTTGTGCGAGCTTGTCGCTGGTCGAAGGCGAGTCACCCTGATGCGGCAGATCCGGTGACATCGCGTCCATCTTGTAATGCACCTCGGCAACAACGCATTGATGGAAGCTGCCGATCAACGCCTGGATGCTGCGCAGGTCGGCGGCATTGACCATGCTAAAATCGGTCGCCATCCCCGGACTGGCCGGAAAATGTTTGAGGTCCGGCTGGTTGATGTCGAGCCAACAGCCGAAAAAGCGCACCTGTTCGCTCGGCCCGTTTGGCAGGTCGATCAGGTTTGCGGGATCCGGTTGCGAGGTCATGTCGTGCGTCGGCGTCACGCGATCGCTGGCGAAGAACGGAATGGAGATGAGATCGGGGCCTTCAACGCCGAGCAGCCCGACCACGTCAGTCCCTGCGGTCGGCGCGCGCCGATAGATCGTCGAAGTGTTGTAGACGAGCGACGGCCGCATGCAGCGGAACAGGCGGAACAATACGCGGGTCTGGTTGGCGGGAACACTGGCGCTGTCGAGCCGCACCCGCGCCAGCGCGAAGCTATAGATTTTCGGCCCGTTGGTGGTGCCGTCCGCGGTCGGCAGCAGACTCAAGGCGGACGCCTGTTCGCCGGGCGGCAATTGCGCAAACATCGCTTCGCCATTGTCGGTCGGAGCGTTCAGATATGCGATCAGATTCTGAATGTAGTCGGTTGGCCCTGCCCAGGCATGATTCGGCAACCAGTTCGCGGCGGTGGCTTCGGTGACCTGAAAGACGCGGATGTCCTGGCTCAGGTAGAACGGCTGCCCGTCGATCATGAACGGGCTCGGCTCCGTCACCAGGTCGATCGTCGCCGTGGCGCTCCATGCACCCGCCATCAATTTGATCGTCAATGTCCGGATGCCATCGGGGGTGCTTAAGCCCATGAAAGCTGCATTGACGTCATCGAACACCACATCGAAGGCGAAAACGGTGCGTTGGATGAGCTGCGGACTGTTGGCAAGCTCCATCGCCGGATTGGGTTCGCCAGGCAGGGCCGCCGAGAACGTCACGTGGACGCCGTTTCCGCCGGTGACCGTGCCGGTCGCCGTGAGACTGAGAATTTCATTGGGGATGAAGCCGTCGAACACCAGCGCGACCGCCCGCGAATAGCTCGCGACATGCGTCGCCGGATCCTCATTGAACTGCACGTCATAAATACTGAAGACGGAGCGATCGGTTTCGACGTAGACGCGCTGCGATCCGACCCGGATGGTGCGGGCTTGCACGCAGGGCAGGCCGCCGTTGTCGATCAGCCACAGCATGTAATAGCCGGGCGGCGCCACACCGCCGCTCGGCGGTCCGACCGCGTTGAGCTTGCCTGCGCTCTGGGTGAAGGTCAGTCCGACGTATCGCTGGTCGTAGTCGAAGCCGTGCGTCGCCGAGCCGAACCGCATGATCGCCACGCGCGAGACGGTTGAGGAGCCGCCCGCTGCGACCTGGAAATCGACTTCGAACGTCTCGCCGTAGGCGACGCACGGCGGCGCGGCCGTGATGGTCATTCGATTGGTCGCGGCGATGTAGTCGGGTTCGAACAGCTCCATGCGGTATTCCGCGCTCGCTGCGCCGAACACATTGTTGATCTCCGAGCCGGCGGTCAGCACCCGGCCGTCGAGCATCAGCAGGGCATTGGAATGGTAGCCGCGGCCTACCGTTGCGGGAGTATCGGTCAACGCCGTCCAGGTATCGGTCGGCGGATCGTAGATTTCCGGCACGAACACGCCGAACGCTTGGTCGTAAGTCTTTCCGGACGGCGGATTTTGCAGATATTGGTTCATGCCCCCGGACACGAAGACCTGACCGTTCGGCAGCAGGATCGCCGTCGCGTTCAGGCGTGGCGGCACGACCTGTTGCGGATTTTGCCCATTCTGATCGGTCTGGGTGAAGAACGCGCCGCGCGGCTTGGTTGTC
>DASUIA010000110.1:0-18753 GCA_036273255.1 Bradyrhizobium sp. | reverse complement strand
GAGCAAAACTTCGCGCTCGCGCCGGCGCATGCCCATCTCAATTTGGTGGGGGGCGTCCTGCTGTTCCTGTTCGGCCTGTATTACCGGCTGGTTCCGGCAGCCGGAAATTCGATCCTTGCCAAGGTCCAGGGTTGGCTTCACATCGTCGGGGCGATTCTGTTTCCTGCCGGCGTTGCACTGGTCATACTGAAGGGACCTCCTTTTATCGTCGCGCCGATCGTCGGATCGCTGATCGTGACCGTGGCGATGGCGCTGTTCGCCGTGATCGTGTTCCGGACCTCGCGCAACTGAAGGCCGATGTCCAGCCTGTACGAAGTCTTCGGCGGCTCCCGCCAGCCGTCACTTTTTTAGCCATCCGTGGCATAGTCAGGGTCACCGATTCGCTGCGGCTGCGGCGCGCGCGCAAAACATGAAGAACCATGTCTAAACATCTGAAATCAAACGTTAAAACAAAGGCTTCCGACGATCTGTTCGGCGTCGGCGCGGCGAGTGGCGGAGCCCCGCTCAAGCTCGCGTCCCGCAGTTCCGGTCCTGAGGCAGGCTACACGGCCGCCGACATCGAGGTGCTCGAGGGCCTCGAGCCGGTGCGCCGCCGTCCCGGCATGTACATTGGCGGTACCGACGAGAAGGCGTTGCATCATTTGTTTGCCGAAGTCATCGACAACGCGATGGACGAAGCGCTGGCGGGACACGCGTCGTTCATCGAGGTCGAATTGAGCGCCGACGGATTCCTCACCGTCACCGACAACGGCCGCGGCATCCCGGTCGACCCGCATCCGAAATTTCCGAAGAAATCCGCGCTCGAAGTCATCATGTGCATGCTGCATTCGGGCGGCAAGTTCGACTCCAAAGTCTACGAGACTTCCGGTGGCCTGCACGGCGTCGGCGTGTCGGTGGTAAACGCTCTCTCTTCACGGTTGGAGGTCGAAGTCGCACGCAGCCAGAAGCTCCACCGCATGGCGTTCGAGCGCGGCCATCCGAAGGGCAAGCTCGAAGATCTCGGCAAGATCAATAACCGCCGCGGCACCAAAATCCGCTTCAAGCCGGACGCAGAGATTTTCGGCGCCAAGGCGTCGTTCAAACCCCAGCGCCTGTTCAAGATGGCCCGTTCCAAGGCCTATCTTTTCGGCGGGGTCAAAATCCGCTGGCGCTGCGATCCCGAATTGCTGAAGGGCATCGAAGACGTACCCAGCGAGGACACTTTTCATTTCGCGGGTGGACTGAAGGACTATCTCGGCGCCGCGGTCCACGCCGACACCCTGGTGCATCCGGATATCTTTTCCGGCAAGTCCGGCCGCACCGGCGCTCACGGTGCCTGCGAATGGGCCGTCGCCTGGACCGCCGATGCCGACGGTTTTCTCTCGTCCTATTGCAACACCGTGCCGACGCAGGACGGCGGCACCCATGAATCGGGCATGCGCAGCGCATTGCTTCGCGGTCTCAAGGATCACGCCGAGCGCGCCGGACAGGGCAAGCGCGCCGCCCCGATCACATCGGAAGACGTCATGGTCGGCGCCGCGGTGATGCTGTCGGTGTTCGTGCGCGAGCCGGAATTCCAGGGCCAGACCAAGGATCGCCTCGCCACGGCCGAAGCCCAGCGCATCGTCGAGCAGGCCATCAAGGATCCGTTCGATCACTGGCTGTCAGGCAATCCGGTCCAGGCGAGCCGGCTGCTCGATTTCGTCATCGAGCGCGCCGATGAGCGGCTGCGCCGCCGCGCCGAGAAGGAGATCTCGCGCAAGACCGCGGTCAAGAAGCTGCGCCTGCCCGGCAAGCTCGCCGATTGCACCGACACCGCGGCCGAAGGTTCGGAGCTTTTCATCGTCGAGGGTGACAGCGCCGGCGGCAGCGCCAAGCAGGCCCGCGACCGCAAGACACAAGCCATCCTGCCGCTGCGCGGCAAGATCCTCAACGTCGCGTCCGCCACCAAGGACAAGCTCACCGCCAATGCGCAGCTCGCCGATCTCATTCAGGCGATCGGTTGCGGCATCGGACCGCACTACCGGGAAGAGGATTTGCGCTATTCGCGCATCATCATCATGACCGACGCCGACGTCGACGGCGCGCATATCGCCTCGCTGCTGATCACCTTCTTCTACCGGCAGACGCCACGGCTGATCGACGAGGGCCATCTGTATCTCGCCGTGCCGCCGCTCTATCGGCTGACCCACGGCAGCAAGACGGTTTACGCGCGCGACGATGCCCACAAGGACGCGCTCTTGAAGAGCGAATTCAGCGCCAACGCCAAGGTCGACATTGGCCGTTTCAAGGGCCTTGGCGAAATGATGCCGCCGCAATTGAAGGAAACCACCATGAACCCGGCGACGCGCACGTTGCTGCGCGTGGTGCTGGTGGCCGACGACCGCGAAGGTACTGCGGATTCCGTCGAGCGCCTGATGGGCACCAAGGCGGAAGCGCGCTTCGCCTTCATCTCCGACAAGGCCGAATTCGCCCGCGACGATTTGTTGGATGTTTGAATGGAGCCTAGAGTTCACGCTTGGCGCGCCGCCCCCGGGGCACGCCGATCGGCGCGTCACCGCCGGCGAGGAAGGTCCCATGCGCAAACTGCTTCTGGTTCTCGGCTTTATCGCCCTCGCGATCGGACTGCTCTGGATCGGTCAGGGCACCGGCGTGGTCAAGTGGCCGGCATCGAGCTTCATGATCAGCCAGATCCAGTGGGCCGGCTACGGTACCGCGCTTGGCGCGCTCGGTCTGATCCTGATCTGGCAGAGCCAGCGCTGATCTTTCATCCCACGAGGCAGAACGGCAAAGCGTCCTAACTGGAGCCGCCGGTGCACGCCGGCGAGTGCACGTGCTCCGGGCGCACGCCAACGGCGATCAGTCGCGCCGTGATTCCCTGCAGCCATGGAACGGCATTGACCAGGCGTACGGCCAGGGGAGCTTGCAGTGGCTGCTGGCCCGGTTCAAGCGCGAGGCTGATGATGTTGTTCTGGGCGAGAACCTGCATCCGCTGGGTCATCCGCACCGGGAATTCCCGGCGCCGGCGCACCGCATCGAGTTCGTGCTCCGGCGGGCAGCCGGCGGCGAGCTTTCCCGCGAGCAGGTTTGCGCTGGCGACCGCGTCTTGGACCGCGAGGTTGACGCCGACGCCGCCGACCGGCGACATCGCGTGCGCGGCGTCGCCGATGCAGAGCAGGCCCGGGAGGGTCCAGCGCTTCAACCGGTTGATCGCCACTGTCAGCAGCTTCACGTCGTCCCATGTCTTCACGTCTGACATGCCCGCCTTCAGGACCGGCGCCATCCCGACGACATCGGCGCGGAAGGCTTCCAGCCCGCGCGCCTTGACCGCATCATATTGTCCCTTGGCGATCACATAGGCGCATTGCCAGTAATCCCCGCGGTCGAACGTCACCATCATCTTGCCGGTTTCGATGCGTCCAAAAACGCTTTCGCTTTCGTCGGCGCGCTTGCCGGCGCGAAACCACAGCACATCCATCGGCGCGCCGATTTCCTCGACCTCCAGACCCGCGCGCTGCCGCACGACCGAATGCCGGCCGTCGCAGCCGATGGTGAGGTCGGCGCGGATTTCCATCGCGCCCCGCGGCGTACCGGCCCTGACACCGGCAACCGTATCGCCGGACCAGATGAGATCGGTCGCATCCGCGTTCATCATGACGGTGAGCGAACCAAACCGCCTGCCCTTCTCCCGCAGGAAATTGAGGAAATCCCATTGCGGCATGAAGGCGATGAACGGATATTTCAGCTTCAGCCGCCCGAGGTCGGCAATCCGGATCGATCGTTCGCCAAAGCTGGCATCCATTTTCTGCAATTGCTGGTGCGGAATCTTCAGGAAATCGTCGATCAGACCCAGTTCATCCATCACCTGCAGGGTCGAGGGATGCACGGTATCGCCGCGGAAATCCCGGAAGAAATCGGCATGCTTTTCCAACACGAGCGTCTCGACGCCGGCGCGACCCAGCAGATACCCCAGCATCATGCCGGCCGGACCGCCGCCAACGATGCAGCAGCGTGTCCGGCGACCAGATGGCTGTTCCGAGGGAGTACCCGCATTCATGACAAGCACGGCTCTGCTGACGACGCCCGACGACGAAAACCCTTGAACTCAGATACGCTGCAGTCGCGGTAGGTCAACTCCGCAGAGAGCGAACCTGGCCTTGCAGCGGCTCTCGACCGCATTTCATGCAAAAACATTAATCTTTTTCAAGACTTCCCGCGCCTGCTCCATTGACTTTGCCCAATTCGTCCCTATGTTTCGCCTCGACGCGGCCCGGTATCGAAACGCGATATCTTGTAAGCCGCCTGTCTGCGTATCCAAAAATCCCGTGCATGATTGCGTGCCGTTCCGGGGTTGAGCGCAACAGTCTTTACCCGAGATTCCAAGCGGCGGTATCTACCAGAGGCTCAATGTCTTTTTCCCATCTCGGCTTGTCCGATAAGGTGCTCGCCGCCGTCGCGGCCACCGGCTACACCACCCCCACCCCCATTCAGGATCAGGCGATTCCCCATGTTTTGGCCCGCCGGGATGTTCTCGGCATCGCCCAGACCGGGACCGGCAAGACCGCGGCCTTCGTCCTTCCGATGCTGACCATGCTGGAAAAGGGCCGCGCCCGCGCCCGAATGCCCCGCACGCTGATCCTGGAGCCGACCCGCGAACTCGCCGCCCAGGTGAAAGAGAATTTCGACAGATACGGCGCCGGCCAGAAGCTCAACGTCGCGCTGCTGATCGGCGGCGTCTCGTTCGGAGATCAGGACATCAAGTTGACGCGGGGCGTCGACGTGTTGATCGCAACGCCCGGGCGACTGCTCGACCACACCGAACGCGGTGGCCTTTTGCTCACCGGAGTCGAACTATTGGTGATCGACGAAGCCGACCGCATGCTGGACATGGGCTTCATCCCCGACATCGAACGCATCTGCAAACTCGTACCTTTCACCCGCCAAACGCTGTTCTTCACGGCGACGATGCCGCCCGAAATCCGCCGCATCACCGAAACCTTCCTGCACAATCCCGAAAAGGTCGAAGTTTCACGACCCGCGACCACCGCCGAAGGGGTAGCCCAATTCCAGGTCCCGGTTGGCCGTGAGCCACATGACAAACGCGAAACGCTGCGGCACCTGCTGCGCAACGCCAAGGATCTCCAGAACGCCATCATCTTCTGCAACCGCAAGCGCGAAGTGGCGCTGCTATACAAATCGCTACAGAAGCATGGATTCAGTGTCGGGGCCCTGCACGGCGACATGGATCAGTCGGCGCGCACCGCGGCGCTCGATCAATTCCGCAAGGGTGAAATCCCGCTGCTGGTGGCGTCCGATGTGGCCGCCCGTGGCCTCGACATTCCCGCAACGAGCCACGTCTTCAATTTCGACGTACCACATCATGCCGACGACTACGTCCACCGCATCGGCCGCACCGGTCGCGCCGGACGGGCCGGCACCGCGATTTCCCTGGTCACTCCGCTCGATCAAAAATCCATTGTCGCAATCGAAAAGCTGATCGGGCAGGCTATCCCCCGCGCCGATCACAGTCCCGAACCGCCGCCGGTTGACGCCGGTGGCGAAGCCGAGTTGCCACGCCGTTCCCGCAGCCGGGAAGGAGCCAGAGAAAGCACGCGCGATGGCCGCAAGCCGCGCCGCGAGCGCGATTCCCGACGTTCCGGCGGCCGCGGCAATCATGCCGGTTCGCCGCCACCGGCCCGCGCCGCCGCATTCACGCCTCCGGCTGCGCCCCAGGCCTCCCGCGCGCCTTCGATCGGTCGCGCCGAAGCTCCGCCTCCCCCCCGCGATTCCGCATCGGAACCTGCCGATCATTCGCATCTTCCGGCCTTCCTGCTGCGGCCGGTCCGCGCCCGCGTCTAACCGGCGCCTCGTTCGTTCTCCGACCTCCCCGATCGGTCCCGTTTACCGGTCCTTCACTCTCGTCCACTAGCTTGACCGCGATATTTTGGGCATTTGGGTCGGGACGACGGGCAGGACGCTCTCTTTCGGGGATTGTATCCAGTGATCAAGGCGCTCGACGAACACGAACGCACGATGGCCTTTGCCGAAGTGGCGCTCGGCCAGATCAGGTCGCTCCGGCAAACCGCTGTCCCCCGCAATTATGAAATCTGGTACGTCTATGCGACCGGATACAATTCACCGCTGAACAAGATCATCAACGAGACGCTGGCGCGCAACGGCAAGTTGGGCGAGGCCGATCTTGAACTGATCTACGAGACGTATCTCTCGCAAACCAAGACCACCGACCGCATCGACAAGGTCGGCGCACGCGTGATCGGCGAGATCGACGACGTGATGACCCTCATCACCGAAGCGCTGGGAATATCGGAGACTTATGGCGGCAGTCTGGCCGATGCGACCAGCAAGCTGTCGGTCGCCAGCAACCGCGACGAGGTAAGAGCCGTCGTCGAAGCGCTGATCAACTCGACCCTCGAGATGCGCGGTACCAACAAAGCGCTCGAGGAACGGCTGACGCTGTCGAAGTCGGAGATCAGCAACCTCCAGCACAGCCTCGAGGCGATCCGGGTCGAAAGCCTGACCGACCCCCTCACCGGCCTTGGCAATCGCAAATATTTCGATCGCTCGATCGGCGTCGCCGTTCAGCAAGCGCTCGCCAATGGCCAGCCGCTCTCACTGCTGATGTTCGACATCGATCATTTCAAATCGTTCAACGATTCCTACGGCCACCTCACCGGCGACCAGGTGCTTCGGCTGGTCGGCATGTCGCTGAAACAAAACATCAAGGGTCAGGACATCACGGCACGCTATGGCGGCGAGGAATTCGCGGTGGTGCTGCCGAATACCGCGCTGCGCCAGGCGCTGACCGTCGCTGACCACATTCGCCGCGCCGTCATGGCCAAGGAATTGAAGAAGAAATCCACCGGCGAAATTCTCGGCCGCGTCACGATTTCCGTCGGCGTTTCCATGCTGAAGCCGGGCGACGACACGGATTCGCTGATCGAGCGCGCCGATGCCTGTCTCTACGCCGCCAAGCGCAACGGCCGCAACCGCGTCATCTGCGAAGCCGATCCGGAATACGCCGCCGAAACGCACAGTCAGGTGGCGTGACGGCCTCGGGTTGCGTTCCCGTTCTTCCGTATTCTGCCTCTGGCTGGCTTCCTCGAAGCCTTCCGGGTCTTCCGCAACGCCGCGCGTTGCGCCGCCGCCAGCGCCGCTTTGGCCCAATCCGTCAGCGCCTCGGGGTCATCATAAAGCCGCTCCGGTAGCTGCCAATAGGATGCCACCCTGACGGTCTTTGCTCTGGTCTGATATTGAAACGGCTTCGATCCCTCCGCCTCGAACAGCGGAATGGTCTCGTCGTCGGCGCGGAGGAAGAGACCGCCACGCAGCGCGAGCGCGAAGTTGGTACCGTCTGCGGAAATGCCGAAGCCCGAAAACATCCGCCGGATCGTGACCGGGCCGAAATCGGCAAACAGATCGATCAGGAAATCGCGGTCCATTGCGGCGCCAGCCCTCGACGTCAGCCCCTCGTGGTGAGGAGCGCACCTTGCGCGTCTCGAACCATGAGGCCGTGGTTTCGTCCGCAGTCATCCTTCGAGACGCCGCGCAAATAGCGCGGCTCCTCATGAGGACGGCGCACGAGGCATAATTAGATCTTTGCAGCGGTGAGTTGCACCGATTCGCCGCAGCCACAGGCACCGACCTGGTTCGGGTTGTTGAAAATGAACTGCGCCGACATCTTGTCGGCCTTGTAGTCCATCTCGGTGCCGAGCAGAAACAATACGGCCTTGGGGTCGACCAGGATCCTGACACCCTTGTCCTCGACGACCTCGTCGGTCGGCCGGATCTCATGGGCATATTCGACCGTGTAGGATTGCCCGGCGCAGCCGCCATTCTTGATCCCGACCCGCAAGCCGACGATCTCGGAATCGGCGCGCCCGGTCAGATCGGCGATCCGCTGGGCGGCGGCATCGGTGAGCTTCATGACCTGCGGGCGTGGCCGCGGCTTCGGCTTGGAGACGTGTGCGGTGGCATCCATTGCAGTCAATCTCCTCGCGCCGCACGGCGGCGGCAGATTCTTGTGCAGCTAAAATAGCAACGAAATCCTTGCTGTGAAGGTCTCATTTCGGTCAATTCCGCCAGAACCCGACGCATTTCCGGTCCCGCGGCTAGTAAATCGTCCAAACCCCCGGCGTTACCAACTCCAGCAGATGGTTATCGGGGTCGCGGAAATAGACGCTGCGCCCGCCGCGCGGCCAATCGGTTCCACTTTCGATGGCAACCCCGTGCTCGCCGAGCCGCCTTTCCCAGTCCGGAAGTTCGTCCGCTGCAATGGCAAAGGCCACGTGGATCGGACCGCTGCCGTCGTGCGGCGGAATGGTGCCGCCGGGCAGCACCACCGGCTGCAGCGTCGAGCCGCGCTGAAACAGGAGAAGCACGCTGCGTCCGCCGACATCGAACGCCAGAAACCGCGCATCGCCGGTGAGCCGCGCCAGTCCCAGCACATCCTCGTAGAACGCGCGGGCGCGCGCGAGGTCATCGACATAGAGCGCGGTCTCGATCACGCCAGTCAGTTTCGGCAACGGAACGCTCACCACATATTGAGGACAAGGCGCGCCTCATCGCTCATTCGGTCCGGTGACCACGCCGGCTCCCAGACCAGATTGACATTCACGACGCCGACGCCGGGAACGCTGGCGATCGCGTTCTCCACCAACTGCGGCAACTCGCCGGCCGACGGGCAATTCGGCGTCGTCAGGGTCATTTCGACGTCCACCGCGCGATCGTCCTTGATGTCGACCTTGTAGATCAAGCCAAGCTCGTAGATGTCGGCCGGAATTTCCGGATCGAACACGGTCTTCAGCGCCGCCACGATCTCGCCGCCGAGCCGTTCGGTTTCCTGCGGCGGCAGGGTCGAACTGGTCCGCATGTTGCTGGCCTTGGCTTCGGCAACGTCGGTCATGAAAACAATTCCCCGGCCTTGATCAGCGCCTGGGCAAGATGGTCGACTTCCTCCCTCGTGTTATACATTCCGAACGAGGCCCGGCAGGTCGCCGTGACGTTGAATCGCTCCAAAAGCGGCATCACGCAATGGGTGCCGGCGCGCACCGCGATCCCCTGGCGGTCGATCACGGTGGCGACGTCGTGGGGATGGGCGCCCTTCATCTCGAACGAAATCACCGGCCCCTTGCCCCGCGCCGTGCCGATCAGGCGCAGCGAATTGATTTCGCGCAACCGTTCCTGGGCATAGGTCAGGAGGCCATGCTCGTGGGCGGCAATGCGTTCCTTGCCGATCGAACCGACGTAGTCGATGGCGGCGCCGAGGCCGATCGCTTCGACGATCGCCGGCGTTCCCGCCTCGAACTTGTGCGGCGGATCGCCATAGCTGACCCAATCCCTCGCAACCTCCCGGATCATCTCGCCGCCGCCATTGAACGGCCGCATCCCCTCGAGATGGGCATGCTTGGCGTAGAGCACGCCGATCCCGGTCGGACCGTAAAGCTTGTGACCGGTGAAGACGTAGAAATCGCAGTCGATGTCCTGCACGTCGATCGCCAGATGAACCGCGGCCTGGCTGCCGTCGACCAGCACCGGAATGCCACGGGCGTGGGCAAGCTGCACCACATCCTTCACCGGCACGATGGTCCCGAGCGCGTTCGACATCTGGGTGATCGCCACCAGCCGGGTGCGATCGGTCAGCAGCTTCTCGAATTCGTCGATCAGGAAGTTGCCTTCGTCGTCGACCGGCGCCCATTTGATGACGGCACCATGCCGTTCCCTGAGAAAATGCCAGGGCACGATGTTGGAATGGTGCTCCATGATCGAGATCACGATCTCGTCGCCGGCCTTGATGTTGGCCTCACCCCAGGAATAGGCGACGAGGTTGATGGCCTCGGTCGCGTTGCGGGTGAAGACAATCTCCTCGTTGCGGCCGGCGTTGAGGAATTTTGCCGCCTTGGCACGGCCGCCCTCGTAGGCCTCGGTCGCGGCATTGGCGAGATAATGCAGCCCGCGATGGACGTTGGCGTATTCGCTCTTGTAGGCCTCGGTCATGCGCCGCAGCACCGCGGTGGGCTTCTGCGCAGACGCCGCGTTGTCGAGATAAACGAGTTGCTTGCCGTACACCTTGAGCGATAGCGCGGGAAAGTCTTCCCGTAGCTTCGCCACGTCGTAGCCGCCGTTTGAGACCGCTGGATGGGTCATCGCCTGCTTTCTTCGTTCGTCCTCCGGGATCACGCGCAGCGCGGCCGTCCCGGGGATCCATTATCCACGCGCCGCCAGCCAGCGCTCGGCCGCGGAGATCGCGAGTTCGCGCAAGCGGTCATTGGCGATGGATTCGATCGCCTCGCCGACAAAGGCCTGGATCAGCAGCGCCTGCGCTTCCTTTTCGGAAAGGCCGCGCGCCCGCAGATAGAACAGCAGGCTTTCGTCGAGCGCACCGGTGGTCGCGCCATGACCGCAGGTGACGTCGTCGGCGAAAATCTCCAGTTCCGGCTTGTTGTCCGCCTCGGCCTCGTCGGAGAGCAGCAGCGCGCGCGTCATCATCTTGGCGTCGGTCTTCTGCGCCTTGGGCCGGACGATGATGCGGCCCTGAAAAACCGAATGCGCGCGATCGTCGGCCACCGCCCGGAAGATCTCGCGGCTGGCACAATTGGGCACCGCGTGATCGAGGAACAGCGTGGTGTCGGCATGCTGGCGGCCGTTGAGCAGGTTGACGCCATGGGTCTCGACCCGCGAACCCTCGCCGGCGAACGCGATCACCGCCTGATAGCGGCTGACATGCGATCCGCTGGTCATGCCGAAGGTGTTGAAGTTCGCTTTGGCGCCCAACGTCACGACGGCGGAAGAAATGTTGAAGGCCTCGCGGGCATCCTCGATCAGCCGCACGTGCTCGAGCCGCGCGTCATCGCCGATCGAAAGAACCAATGAATCGTGAACCTGGTAGACCGTGGTGCCTTCCGCGGCGATGTAACTCTCCACCAGCGTCGCGCCCGTAGCCCTGCCGATCTTCACCAGCGACCGCGTGAACATCGCCGCCGGCCTCGCGCCGCTGGCGATATGGACGATATGCAGCGGCCGGCTGAGCGCGGTACCGTCGGCCACCTCGATAACGACGCCGTCCGTCATCATCGCCCTGTTGAGCGCCACCATGGCATCGGAGCTATCGGGCGCAAGCGATTGCACGGCGAGCGCGGCATCGCCGGCTTCCAGCAGTTCGCGCAGCGTCCGAATCGCAAGTCCCGGTTCCGGATCGGCCGTGTCGGAGAGTTTGGGCGCGAACACGCCGTCCACCAGCACCAGCCGGCGCACGCCGTCGATCGCATGCAGCTTCAGGGCAGCGTCCGCGCGCTTGAGTGCCGCAGCGTCGGGGGCGTCCGCGGGCGGCAGCACCTCGCGCATCAGCGCGCGGAGATCGGTGTATTTCCAGTCCTCGATACGCCGGTGCGGCAGGCCCACGCGCTCGTAAGCCTCGAACGCCTGACGCCTGATCTCCGCGATCTTGCCGGCACCCGGCAGCCGATCCCGCGCGAGGGCAAAGACATCGCTCAGCGCACGACCGGTCTCGGTTTTTGCCAATACAACATTCATCGTCGATCCATCTGCGGTCAGGCCGCGTCTTCGAACTGGGCGTAGCCGGAAGCCTCGAGCTCCAGCGCCAGCTCCTTGCCGCCGCTCTTCACCACGCGCCCCCTCGACATGACATGCACGATGTCGGGCACGATGTAGTTCAGGAGCCGCTGGTAATGCGTGATCACCACCATGGCGCGGTCGGGCGAACGCAGCGCGTTGACGCCGTCGGCGGCCACCCGCAACGCATCGATGTCGAGACCGGAATCCATTTCATCGAGAATGCACAGGCTCGGTTCGAACAGCGCCATCTGCAGAATCTCGTTGCGTTTCTTTTCGCCGCCGGAGAATCCGACATTGACGCCCCGGCGCAGCATGTCGTGCGGAATGTTGAGGCTGGTCGCGACCGCGCGGACCTTCTTGAGAAAGTCGGGCGTGGAATATTCGCTTTGGCCCCGCGCCTTGCGCTGCGCGTTCAAGGCAGTGCGCAGGAAGGTCATGGTCGCGACACCCGGAATTTCCACCGGGTACTGGAATGCGAGAAAAACGCCCTTGGCCGAGCGCTGGTCGGGCGACATCTCGAGCAGGTCTTCACCCTCGAACAGGATCTCGCCGCCGATGACCTCGTAGCCCGGCTTGCCGGCGATGACGTGGCTCAGCGTCGATTTGCCGGAACCGTTCGGTCCCATGATGGCGTGCACCTCGCCCCGGTTCACGGCAAGCGAAAGCCCGTGGAGGATCTCGCGATCGTCGACCCGAACCTGCAGATTTTTGACTTCGAGCAATGCCATTCTCATCGTTCCGTTTTGCGTTATGCCGCGGAGCGCCGCAGGTCGCGGCGCGACCCCCTCGGGGGAGGCGCTATCCGACCGATCCTTCCAGCGAAATCGTGATCAGTTTCTGCGCCTCGACCGCGAACTCCATCGGCAGTTGCTGCAGCACGTCCTTGACGAAGCCATTGACCACGAGGCCGACGGCCTCTTCCTGCGACAGCCCGCGCTGCACGCAATAGAACAGCACGTCCTCGGAAATCTTCGATGTGGTCGCCTCGTGCTCGAACAGCGCCGACGAATTCTTGGCCTCGACATAGGGCACGGTATGCGCGCCACATCGGTCGCCGATCAACAGCGAATCGCACGCGGTGAAATTACGCGCGCCGGTCGCCTTGCGGTGCGCCGTGACAAGTCCGCGATAGGTGTTCTGCGAGACGCCCGCCGCGATGCCCTTGGAGATGATCCGGCTCGTGGTGTTCTTGCCGAGGTGGAGCATCTTGGTCCCGGAATCGACCTGCTGGTGGCCGTTCGAGATCGCGATCGAATAGAATTCGCCGCGCGAATTGTCGCCGCGCAGGATGCAGCTCGGATATTTCCAGGTGATGGCCGAGCCGGTCTCGACCTGGGTCCAGGAAATCTTCGAATTGTTGCCGCGGCAATCGCCGCGCTTGGTGACGAAATTGTAGATCCCGCCCTTGCCTTCCGAATTTCCGGGATACCAGTTCTGCACCGTCGAATATTTTATCTCGGCGTCGTCGAGCGTCACCAGCTCGACCACCGCGGCATGCAACTGGTTCTCGTCGCGCTGCGGCGCGGTGCAGCCTTCGAGATAGCTGACATAGGCGGCCTTGTCGGCGATGATCAGGGTTCGCTCGAACTGGCCGGTGTTGCGCTCGTTGATGCGGAAATAGGTCGACAATTCCATCGGGCAGCGCACGCCGGGCGGCACGTAGACGAACGAGCCGTCGGAGAACACCGCTGAGTTAAGGGTCGCGAAGTAATTGTCCGAAGTCGGCACCACGGAGCCGAGATACTTCTGCACCAGTTCGGGATGCTCGCGGATCGCTTCCGAGATCGGCATGAAGATCACGCCGGCCCGCTTCAGTTCCTTCTGGAAGGTAGTCGCGACCGAAACCGAATCGAACACCGCGTCAACCGCGATCTTGCGCTCGCCCTCCGGCCGTACCACACCTTCCAGCAGTTCGACTTCGCGCAGCGGGATGCCGAGCTTTTCGTAGGTCTTGAGGATTTCCGGATCGACCTCGTCGAGCGAGCCGACCTCTTTCTTCTTCGGGGCGGAATAGTAGTAGAGATCCTGATAATCGATCTTGGGATAATGAACCCGCGCCCATTGCGGCTCGGTCATGGTGAGCCAGCGGCGATACGCCTCGAGGCGCCATTCCAGCATCCAGGCCGGTTCGTTCTTTTTGGCGGAAATGAACCGGACGGTATCTTCCGACAGCCCTTTCGGGGCCTTGTCGGATTCGATGAGCGTCTCAAATCCATATCGATATTGATCGACGTCGATCCGGCGAACCCGGTCGACGGTTTCTTGTACGGCAGCCATTCCAACCTCCGCTCGCGGTTTCAAGGACCGCGGTGGATCACTTCCAGATGTCTCTTACGATATTTTTCTGCCGAAAGCACCTGCTTAGAACCGTTCAAGCCGTGTTTCGTCATCCTCTAAGTAAGCTACCGGCGAGCTTTCGCCAAGCCTCCAGACAGCGATCGATGTCCGCGTCTGCGGTGGACCAGCCCAGACTGAGCCGCACCGCTCCCTTGGCGAGCTCGGGGCCGGTACCCATGGCTGCAAGCACATGAGAGGGCTGGACTTTCCCCGACGAACAGGCGGAGCCCGAGGACACCGCGATCCCTTCGAGATCGAACCCGATCACGGCGGTTTCGGCCGCGAGGCCGGGAACCGTAAACAGCGTGGTATTCGGCAACCGCGGCACCTCGTCGGAAAATACGATGATGCCTGGCGTCTCGCGCAAGCCGTTCTCGAGCCGGCGGCGCTGGCCTTCGAGGCGAACGGCGTCGGCAGCCAGGGCCGCGCTCGCGGCGCGCGCGGCCGCGCCAAAGCCGGCAATACCCACCACGTTCTCGGTTCCCGCCCGGCGTCCCAGTTCCTGACCGCCACCGCGCAGCAACGGCTCGAGCCCAAGCACACCCTCGGCCACAATGAGCGCGCCGACACCCTTGGGGCCGCCGACCTTGTGCGCTGACAGCGTCAACAGATCGGCATTCAAGGTGTCAATGTCAAACGGCCATTTTCCGAACGCCTGGATTGCGTCGACATGCAGCAGGCCGCCGGCGGCATGGACCAGCGCTGCCGCCTCGGCCACGGGCTGCAACGCGCCGGTTTCGTTGTTGGCGAGCATCACCGACACCAGTGCCGGCGGCCCGCTCGCCAGCATCGCGCGCAGACGTGGCAGGTCCAGCACGCCCGCGCGCGTCACGCCGATGGTGCCAATCGCATCGGCTGCAAATCGGCCACCCGCGAGCACCGAGGCATGCTCGATCGCCGAGAGCAGCAATCGGTTGGCAGGTGCCCCGGAGGCTCGCCGCAGTCCTGGGGTCAGCGCCATCGCATTCGCTTCGGTTCCGCCTGATGTGAACACGACATTTCGCGCGGGCGCGCCGACTGCGCCGGCGATCGCAGCCCTCGCGTCCTCCACGAGTTTGCGCGCCTGACGGCCCTCGGCATGCACCGAGGAGGGATTGCCGCCGATATCCCACGCCGCCGCCATCGCCTCGCGGGCCTCGCGGCGAAGCGGCGTGGTCGCGTTCCAGTCGAGATAGATACGGTCAGACATGGAATACTATATTACCGGTCACGAGCAGTGGGCGGGCGTTTTCCGAGCGCGGAACCTTCATGGCAACTGGTGATCGGACCGGCGCCGCGCAATTGACGACCGATCCGCTGCACGACCTTCCAGACCTTCAAAACCCTTGCTTCTTGCCCCTCGCCTCATGCTAAGAACGCGCCCACCAGTTCACCCCGCGCCGTTCGCGCATCGCCAAACGACGCCTGATCACCCCTTCTGCGAGGTTCATCTGACAGCCAGATAGAGCCAGCACAAGCCGGTCGATTGCCAAGGATCACTGATGCCCGAAGTCATTTTCACCGGCCCCGCAGGCCGACTTGAAGGCCGTTATCATCCGGCAAAGCAGAAGAACGCGCCGATCGCCATGATCCTGCATCCGCACCCGCAGTTTCACGGCACCATGAATCACCAGATCATCTACCAGTGCTATTACGCCTTCGCGCATCGCGGATTTTCGGTGCTGCGCTTCAATTTTCGTGGCGTCGGCCGCAGCCAGGGATCGTTCGACCACGGCACCGGCGAACTGTCGGACGCTGCCTCCGCGCTCGACTGGGCGCAGACCATCAACCCGGAAGCGCGCGCCTGCTGGGTTGCGGGGTTCTCGTTCGGCGCCTGGATCGGAATGCAATTGCTGATGCGCCGGCCCGAAGTCGAAGGCTTCATCTCGATCGCGCCGCCCGCCAATCTCTACGACTTCTCGTTCCTGGCGCCCTGCCCCTCGTCCGGGCTGATCGTGCATGGCGAGAGAGATGCGGTGGTGCCGCCCAAGGACGTCAATACGCTGGTCGAGAAACTCAAGACCCAGAAGGGCATAGTGATCGACCAGCAGATCATCCCCGGTGCCAACCATTTCTTCGACGGCAAACTGCAGCCGCTGATGGAAACGGTGACGGGCTATCTCGATATGCGGCTTGCCAACGTCCGCTGACCGTCTGATTCGATCAGAACCGAACAGGCTTCAAGGCCGGGAAATTACGCCGCCCGTCATCGGGATCGGTACCCCGGTCGTCGCGGGATAGCTCAGCGGCAGCCCCTTGAGACCCCGCGCCGCGAGAAAGCCGAAGGCCTGGGCCTCGATGGCGTCGGCCGACCAGCCCAGCGCATCGGCGGCCTCGACACTCGCCGGCGCCAGCCGCTCGCGCAGCATCCTGAGCATGGTCAGGTTGCGGGCGCCGCCGCCGGCGACGATCCAGCTTTTGGGAGTCTTCGGCAGCAGCGGAACGATCCGGGCAATGGCGGACGCGGTGAAGGCGGTCAGCGTCGCGGCGCCATCGGCCGGCGGCATCGGGCGCAGCACCAGCGAGGCGAAATCGTTGCGGTCGAGCGATTTGGGAGCCGGCCGGACAAAGAACGGATGCTCCAGCGCCCGGGAGATCCATGCATCATCGGCGGTGCCCTGCGCCGCCATGCGGCCCTCGCAGTCGAACAACTGGCCCATGGTGCGGAACATGTAGTCGTCCAGCAGCGCATTGCCGGGCCCGGTATCGCAGGCGATCAGGGTATCGGCGCCGTCGATGTAGGTGATGTTGGAGACGCCGCCGATATTGACCACGACAATCGGTCCGTCCCGTTCCAGCAATTGCGCCAGCGCGCGATGATAGACCGGCACGAACGGCGCGCCCTGGCCACCTGCGGCGACGTCGGCGGCGCGGAAATCGTGCATGACGGGAATATGAATGGCCTTGGCCAGCGCCGTGCCATCGCCGATCTGCACCGTCAGTTTCTGCGCCGGCCGGTGCAGCACGGTCTGGCCGTGAAAGCCAACGATGTCGACGTCCTCGCAGGCAATGTGGTTCTGCGCGGTAAAGGCCGCGACGGCCTCGGCATGCGCGATCGTGACGGCGCGCTCGGCCTCGCGCAGGATGCCCGGCCGGGCATCGCGCTGCGGCAGGTCGACGGCTTCCATCAGCGCCTGGCGCAGCAGGTCGCGTTCCCGCTCGGTGTAGGGCCGGTAGCCGGAAGGTCCAAAGCCCTTCACCTGCTTGCCGTCGGTTTCGATCAATGCGACATCGACCCCGTCGAGCGAGGTACCGCTCATCAGACCGATTGCCGTCAACATCATGGTCAAAAAGCCTTCGCGGCGCCAGCCCGGACGCCCTGCTTGTGTCAAACAAGGACATCTTATAATGCCACAGCGCGCCCGGCCGCGGCACCCCTATTCCGGGGCAGCGCTGCAGTTTGCTGCAAACAACGTGAAATAGAATGATCAGAGTTGCATACAAATGAGCGCATTTAAATCAGATTTCCTGAACACCCTGCAGGATCGCGGTTTCATCCACCAATGCTCCGATTTCGAGGGTCTCGACGCGCTGGCCGCGAAGGGCGAGGCCACCGCCTATGTCGGCTATGACTGCACGGCGCCGTCGCTGCACATCGGCAACTACCTCACCATGATGATGCTGTACTGGCTGCAGCAGAGCGGCAACAAGCCGATCACCCTGATGGGTGGCGGCACCACGATGGTCGGCGATCCCTCCGGCAAGGACGAATCGCGCGCGATCCGCAGCATCGAGGAAATCGAGGCCAACAAGGCCAGCATCCGCGGCGTTTTCGCCAAGGTGCTGCGCTATGGTTCCGGTGCGAGCGACGCCACCATGCTGGACAACGCCGAATGGCTCACCCGGCTGAACTGGATCGAGATGCTGCGCGACATCGGCCGGCATTTCTCGGTCAACCGGATGTTGACGATGGACTCGGTGCGACTGCGTCTCGAACGCGAGCAGGAGATGAGCTTCATCGAATTCAACTACATGGTCTGCCAGGCCTATGATTTCGTCGAACTGTCGCGGCGGGTCGGCTGCCGCCTGCAGATGGGCGGCTCGGACCAGTGGGGCAACATCGTCAATGGCGTCGATCTCGGCCGCCGCATGGGAACGCCGCAATTGTTTGCGTTGACAACGCCCCTGCTCACCACGGCGTCGGGCGCCAAGATGGGCAAAACCGCCCAGGGCGCGGTGTGGCTCAACGCGGACGAATGTAGTCCGTACGATTTCTGGCAATACTGGCGCAACGTCGAGGATGCCGACGTCGTCAAATTTCTCAAGCTGTTCACGATCCTGCCGCTCGCCGAGATCGAGCGCCTGGCGCACCTCAGGGGGGCCGAGATCAACGCGGCAAAAAAGGCCCTGGCGGATGCCGCCACCACGCTTCTCCACGGCGCCGAAGCGGCGCGCCTTGCATCGGAGACCGCCCGACAGACCTTCGAGGAAGGCGCGATCGCGGAAAACCTTCCCTCCGTCGCGGTTCCACGCAGCGAACTCGACGCGGGCATTGGAGTGCTGGTCGCGTTCGTCAAGGCAGGCCTCGTTGGATCGAACGGCGAAGCGCGCCGTCAGATCAAGGGGGGCGGGCTGCGGGTCAATGACATTGCGGTCCGCGATGAAAAGATGGTCCTGAAATCTTCGGATCTCACGCCGGAAGGCGTCATCAAGGTCTCGCTCGGCAGGAAGCGCCACGTCCTGCTCAAGCCTGCATAGGTGCATTCGTCCAAGACCCCTGCTCCTTGCCGATGAAACGCGCTCCGTGATGGCATGGACCAGCATGCCATGGGCGAGCGAGCCGCGATCAAAACCGAAAGGCCGGCACGGCTGGCGCTGAGCGTGCTCGCGTTGAGCTTTACGCTGTCGGTGCTCGGCCGCGGCCTC
>DASUIA010000109.1:0-8102 GCA_036273255.1 Bradyrhizobium sp. | reverse complement strand
TGTTGCGTTCGACCCGCTCCATGTCGATCACGGCGGCGGGTGTGCCGTACTCGCGGGCGATTTTGGCGGCAAGCGGTGTCGTCATCGGTCAGGCCTGTTCGATCTCTTCGCGCAGCATTTCCAGTTCCAGCCACTTGTCTTCGGCGGCCTGCAATTGCTGTTGCGCGGCGGCGAGCGCCGCCGAAGTGGCATCGAATTTCCGACGATCGTTCCGGTAGAGATGGGGATCATCGAGCTGCTGCGCTCGCTTTGCAATCTCGGCCTGCAGCTTGGCGATGGCTTTCGGCAGCGTTTCCAGCGCGTGCTTATCATTGAAATTGAGCCGCCGCTTCGCACCGGCGGGCGCGCTGCCCTTGATTGCCGCTTTCGTGTTCTCGATTGTAGGGGCGGATTTGGCCGGTTCGCGTTCGAGGTCGGCGCCGCGCTGCGTCAGCATGTCGGTGTAGCCGCCGGCATATTCGATCCAGCGGCCATTGCCCTCCGGTACGATCACCGAAGTTACGACGCGGTCGAGGAAATCGCGGTCATGGCTGATCAGGATCACGGTGCCCTGATAGTCGCCGAGCATGTCCTCCAGCACATCGAGGGTTTCGAGGTCGAGATCGTTGGTGGGCTCGTCCAGCACCAGCAGGTTGGAGGGCTTGGCCAGCGCGCGTGCGAGCATCAGGCGCCCGCGTTCGCCGCCCGAAAGCACTTCCAGCGGCGTGCGCATCTGTTCCTGCGCGAACAGGAAGTCCTTCATGTAGCTGACCACGTGCCTGGGCTGGCCGCCGACCATGACGTGGTCGCCGCGGCCGCCGGTCATGGCCTCGGCCAGTGTCGATCTGGGATCGAGGCTTTCGCGGTGCTGGTCGAGCGTTGCCATCTCGATATTGGCGCCGAAGCGGATCGAGCCGGTATCGGGTGGCTGCGCCCCGGTCAGTATGTCGACCAGCGTGGTCTTGCCGACGCCGTTCGGCCCGACAATGCCGAGGCGATCACCGCGCTGGATACGGATCGAGAAGTCACCGACGATCCTGCGATCGCCATAGCACCTGCCGATGTTGCGGGCTTCGATGACGAGCTTGCCGGACTTTTCGGCTTCGGCGGCGGCAAGGTTGGCGCTGCCGGCGGCGCCACGATGGTCGCGGCGCTGCTCGCGCAGCGCGCGGAGATTGCCGAGTCGCTTGACGTTGCGCTTGCGCCGACCGGAAACACCGTAGCGCAGCCAGTGTTCCTCGTTGACGATCTTGCGGTCGAGCTTGTGCTGGTCGCGTTCTTCCTCGGCCAGCACCTCGTCGCGCCAGGCCTCGAAGGCATCGTAGCCGCGGTCGATCTGGCGGATCTCGCCACGATCAAGCCAGGCGGTGCTGCGCGACAGGTTCGACAGGAACCGGCGGTCATGGCTGATCAGGACCAGCGCGCAGCGGCGGGCGTCAAGTTCGCCTTCCAGCCATTCGATGGTGGTGAGATCGAGATGGTTGGTCGGTTCGTCGAGCAGCAGGATGTCGGGCAAGGGCGCCAGCACGCGCGCCAATGCGGTCCGGCGGGCCTCGCCGCCGGATATTTGTGCCGGATCCTCATCGCCGCGAAGGCCAAGTTGTTCCAGGATGTAGCTCGCCTGATAGCGATCATCGCCGGGTCCAAGTCCCGCTTCGACATAGGCCAGGGTGGTGGCAAATCCAGAGAAATCCGGCTCCTGCGGGAGATAGCGGATGGTCGCGCCCGGTTGTAGAAAGCGGCTGCCGCGGTCGGGCTCGACCAGACCTGCGGCGATCTTGAGCAGGGTTGATTTCCCCGAGCCGTTGCGACCGATCAAGGCGACCCGCTCGCCCGCGGACACCGACAGTTCGACGCCCGACAATAGCGGCGTGCCGCCGAAGGTCAGCGCGATGTCCTTGAGTTGGATCAGTGGTGGCGCCATCGTTCCTGGCTCAATCCTGTTGCTGCTCGGCGCGTCCGCGTTGAACGCGGCGGATGGCTTGATCGAGCGCAGACAGGAAAGCCGAGCGGTCGCGCGGGGCGAACGATCTGGGGCCGCCGGTCACTTCGCCGGAAGAGCGCAGATCGGTCATCAGGTTGCGAACCGCCAGCGTCATGCCGATCGACTGCTCCGTGAACGGCTTGCCGTTCGGCGCAATCACCTCGCAGCCTGCCTTTACGCACCGGCTCGCCAGCGGGATATCGGAGGTAATGACGATATCGCCCTTGCCGGCGTGCTCTGCAATCCAGTCGTCGGCGGCATCCATGCCGGTACCCGCCGCGATGCGTTCGATCAGTGGGTCGCGCGGCACTCGAATGAGATTGCCGGCGACGACGCTGACGGGCAGGCCATGCCGGACCGCGACGCGGTAGATTTCATCCTTGACCGGACAGGCATCGGCATCGACGTAGATGCGGGGGAAATTCGGATCAGGCGTCATAAGTGGTTCTTGTCCGGCGGCTGGGATCGTCGCCGGGTGGTACTCCATGGAGCGCAGAAATGCGAGAAATACACGCTGGGAACACGCTCGCCAGGATGACTGCTTTACATCAGCGCCCCCGGTCTCGATTCGGACTTCAGCGAAGGCGACCACACCGGAATCGCCGCATATTGCAGCGCGATAGGGATTTCCGGGCGGCTGTAGACGGATGGATGGCTGTTGCGCCGCCAGCCGGCGCTGCTAAAGTTTTCGTGAACGGAAATCCCCGGCGACCTGCAGAAGGTCGCGGAAAGATATTTGATGAATGACGACACGCGGCTTCGCGACGGCTCTCGACCGCGCGAAAGTCCGCAGCCATCGATTGCGACAGGCGCCGGGGAACAGCCAGAGCTGGCCGCGGGTTCTCGCGTCTATGCCGCGCTCGATCTCGGCACCAACAACTGCCGGCTCCTGATTGCATGTCCGGCCGGGAATGGGTTTCGCGTGATCGATTCGTTCTCGCGGATCATCCGGTTGGGCGAAGGCATCTCGGCGTCCGGCTGCATCAGCGACGCCGCGATCGAACGCGCCGTCGCCGCCTTGAGCGTTTGTCGCGACAAGATCGCATCGAGGAAGGCCAAACGCCTGCGGCTGATCGCGACCGAGGCCTGCCGTGCGGCGTCGAACGCGGAAGGTTTCCGGGATCGGGTTGCGGCCGAGACCGGCATCCGGCTCGAGGTGATCGACCGCGAGACCGAGGCCGCGCTCGCGATGCTCGGCTGCTCGCCGCTGCTTGACCAGAGCGGGCGCGGCGCCATCCTGTTCGATATCGGTGGTGGGTCAACCGAACTGGTTCGGATCGAACGCGATCCGCAGCAGCAAAACGCGGTGCCGCGGATCAGGGCCTGGATGTCGATCCCGCTCGGCGTCGTCACGCTGGCCGAGCATTTCGGCGGCAGGGACGTCACGGCGCAATCGTACGCGTTGATGGTGCAGGAGGTCGCCAAGCACATCGCTCCATTCGCGGCCGAGTACGGCGCCGATCTTCGGGACATGCACCTGCTCGGCACCTCGGGCACGGTGACGACGCTCGCCGGGGTCCATCTCAATCTGCCGCGATACGACCGGCGTCGGGTCGACGGCATCTGGATGAACAACGCCGATGTGACCGCGACCATCGCGCGCCTCCTGCGCATGTCTTACCAGGAACGCGCCAGTAACCGCTGCATCAGTGTCGAGCGCGCCGATCTGGTGCTCGCAGGTTGCGCCATTCTCGATGCCATCCGTGACGCCTTCCCGCTGCCGCGGCTGCGCGTCGCCGACCGCGGCCTGCGCGAAGGCATGCTGGTCGAGATGATGCGCGAGGACCGCGCACTCGGCGGATGCCGAAGCGGGGCGTCTTGAGGGGCGCGGTGGTCGAATCTGCGGCGCCGTGTAAGGCAATACCGTCATGACAAAAGACACCACCGGGCGGCTGCATGTCACGGTCAAGAGCGGCGGCAAGCGCAAGCTGTCGTCGAAACTCTGGCTGGAACGGCAGCTCAACGATCCCTATGTGGCGCAGGCCAAGCGCGACGGCTTTCGTTCGCGCGCCGCCTACAAGCTGATCGAAATCGACGACAAGTACCGCCTGCTCAAGCCGGGGCTCCTGGTGGTCGATCTCGGTGCGGCGCCCGGCGGCTGGAGCCAGATCGCGGCCAGGCGCGTCGGCGCGGCCGACGGCAAGGGCAAAGTGATCGCGATCGACCTGCTGGCGATGCCCGAAATACCAGGCGTCAGCTTTGCCCAGCTCGATTTTCTTGCTACGGACGCGCCGGACAGGCTGCTTGCCATGATGGGAGGGCGCGCCGACGTGGTGCTGTCGGACATGGCCGCCAACACCACCGGCCACCGCAAGACCGATCAGCTCCGCATCCTCGGTCTGGTCGAAGGTGCTGCCGCCTTCGCCGTCGACGTTCTCAATCCCGGCGGCGCATTCGTCGCCAAGGTCTTCCAAAGCGGCGCGGATGCCGACCTGCTGGCGCAACTGAAGCGGGACTTTGCCAGCGTGCGCCATGTCAAGCCGGCGTCGAGCCGGCAGGATTCCTCCGAGCGCTACGTGTTGGCGACGGGGTTTCGCGGGTAGCTGTAGGGTGGGCAAAGCGAAGCGTGCCCACCCTTGTTCGTTCGCGATAACAGGATGGTGGGCACGCTGCGCTTTTGCCCACCCTACCGAACTCGCACAGCAATGACGCCAAGTTTCATCCCAGCCGCTGATCGCGGGCATTGACGGTTTCGCTGGCGGCGGTCTCCTCGGGCTCGGCGTCGCGTTCCGGCGACGGGACCACGATCACGCCGCGTCCCGAGACCTGGTGGCCGGCATCGGCCGGCAGTTGGAAAAAGAAATACACCGAAATGGTCGATATGACCGACACCACGATGAACGCCGGCGCAAAATCGGCGGCGCTGAGCTCGCTGACGCGGTGCAGCCACATGGTGGATTCCACCGAGGCGGCGCCGACTGCGACGCCCGCTGACAGCGCAAGCTGCTGGTTGACGCTGACCAGCGTGGTGGCGCGGCTCATCCGTCCCGGTTCGACTTCGGCATAGGCGAGCGTGTTGATCGCGGTGAATTGCAGCGAACGGAAGAATCCGCCGACCACCAGCAGGATCATGATGAGCAGCAGCGGCGTCGCGCTCGTGAACAGCGCGCAGGCCGCGAGGAAGACCGAACTGATGAAGGCATTGACGATCATGATGTTGCGGAAGCCGAAGGTGCGGATGATGCGCGCCGCCAGCGTCTTCATGCCCATGGACCCGACCGCCGAGCCAAAGGTCACGAGGCCCGAGCGCAGCGGGGACAGGCCGAATCCGACCTGCATCAGGAGTGGCAGCAGAAACGGCAACGCGCCGATGCCAAGCCGGAACATGAAGCCCCCGATGATGCTGGCGCGCATCGTCGGCAGTCGCAGCAGCGTGAAATCCAGCACGGGCGAGGCAGTTCGCCTGGCGTGGATCACATAGAGCGCCATGGAGATCGAGCCGATTCCGATCAGCGCGACGATGACGGGCCATGGCAACAGGTTGAGACCTGCGACCGAAAGCCCGAATGCAATGCCGCCAAGCCCGACCCCGGCCAGTAGCAGCCCGTAGAGATCGAAGCGCTCGGGGTCCTCGCTGCGGATCGGATCGATGTAGCGCAGCGCCAGCGTGATGCCGAGCAGACCGATCGGAATGTTGATCAGGAAGATCCAGTGCCAGGAGAAATAGGTGGTGATGAAGCCGCCGAGGGGCGGACCGATCACCGGCCCGATCAGCGCCGGCACCGTGACCCAGGCCATCGCATTCACCAGCGCGCTTTTGTCGATCGAGCGCAGCAGCACCAGCCGTCCGACCGGGGTCATCATGGCGCCGCCGGCGCCCTGCAGGATGCGTGCGAACACGAAGCCGGTGACCGAGGAGGACAACGCGCAGCCGATCGACCCCATCATGAAAACGGTGATGGCCAGACTGAACACCGTACGTGGTCCGAACCGGTCGGCGGTCCAGCCGCTCGCCGGAATGAAAACCGCCAGCGCCAGCAGATAGGAGGTGATGGCAAGCTTCAGCGTCAGCGGACTGGTGCCGATGTCGGCCGCGATCGCCGGCAGCGAGGTCGCGATGACAGTGGAATCCATGTTCTCCATGAACAGGGCGGTGGCCACGATAAGCGGGATCAGACGTTCTTTGTTCATCAAATGCAGCAGACAACGGAAAGGAAGCGGGGCGGGAGCAGGGGCTGTATCACTCTGCCGTGGAGCAGGCCATTGCGAAACCTTCGAAAACGCCTAAATCACGCGTGATTGCGCGCGGCCGGTGTGCCAGCTAGCGCGCTGATCCGCCGGCGCTGATACGGCGAGGTGCGGGAGCGGGCGAGGAAAAGAAAGTGCATGGCAGGCAAACGCTATGATTCGGCGTGCCGCCGTGCTATCGACCACCGCCAACCCTATCGATGGGATCCGATTCGCCGACGAGCTGATGCTTCGCCGTCAAATCCGGCCATCCCCAGGGGACTACCCGCGGCGAACCGGCCGAATGGAGTTGGTAATGGTGCTGATGCAAGGAATGCAGGGGATACGCGAGGCGTACACATTCGACGATGTGCTTCTGAAGCCCGGCCTGTCGGATATTCTGCCCTCTGAAGCCGACATTCGTTCCCACCTCACCCGTTCGATCCCGCTCAACATTCCAATCGTCGCCTCGGCGATGGATACCGTCACCGAGGCGCGGATGGCGATCGCGATGGCCCAGTCTGGCGGCATCGGCGTCGTCCATCGCAATTTCGATATCGACGGCCAGGCGGCCCAGGTGCGCCAGGTCAAGAAGTTCGAATCCGGAATGGTGGTCAATCCACTGACCATCGCTCCCGACGCAACGCTGTCGGATGCGCTGCGTCTGATGAAGGATCACGGCATTTCCGGCATCCCCGTGGTCACCGGCGGCGACAAGGGCGTGCCGGGCAAGCTGGTCGGCATCCTGACCAACCGCGACGTGCGGTTTGCGACCGACCCGCGGCAGAAGATCTCCGAATTGATGACGCATGAAAATCTGGTGACGGTGCGCGAAGGCGTCGGCCAGGACGAGGCGAAGCGGATGCTGCACCAGCATCGGATCGAGAAGCTGTTGGTAGTGGACGATCAGTATCGCTGCGTCGGATTGATCACCGTCAAGGACATGGAAAAAGCCGTCGCGCATCCGCTGGCCTGCAAGGATGCGCAGGGGCGGCTGCGGGTCGCGGCGGCGACCACGGTCGGCGAGGGCGGTTACGAGCGGACCGAGCGGCTGATCGAGGCCGGCGTCGATGTGATCGTGGTGGACACCGCGCACGGCCATTCATCGCGCGTGCTGGATGCGGTCAACCGCATCAAGCGGCTCTCGAATGCGGTGCAGGTCATCGCCGGCAATATTGCCACTCGGGATGGCGCGCAGGCGCTGATTGACGTCGGCGCCGACGCGATCAAGGTCGGCATCGGTCCCGGCTCGATCTGCACCACCCGGATCGTTGCAGGCGTTGGCGTGCCGCAACTGACCGCGATCATGGACGCCGTCGAGGCGGCCAAAAAGGCCAACGTGCCGGTGATCGCCGACGGTGGCATCAAATATTCCGGCGACCTCGCCAAGGCGCTGGCCGCGGGCGCCGACATCGCCATGGTCGGCTCGCTGCTCGCAGGTACCGACGAGACGCCGGGCGAGGTGTTCCTGTGGCAGGGCCGCTCCTACAAGGCCTATCGCGGCATGGGTTCGGTGGGTGCGATGGCGCGCGGCTCCGCCGACCGCTATTTCCAGCAGGACATCAAGGACACGCTGAAACTGGTGCCGGAGGGCATCGAGGGTCAGGTGCCCTACAAGGGGCCGGTCGGCAACGTCATGCACCAGCTTGCAGGAGGCCTGCGCGCGGCAATGGGTTATGTCGGCGCCAGGAACCTGGCTGAATTCCATGAAAAGGCGGAATTCGTCCGCATCACCGGCGCCGGCCTGCGCGAAAGCCATGTCCATGACGTGACCATCACCCGCGAAGCCCCGAACTATCCGGGCGGAGGATAGTCCGGCCGGCCAGAAGAACTGCTCGGCCTAGCCCGTCATTGCTGTGCATGTTCACTAATTCGCTGATTGAATCCATCCTGGCAGGAGGGATTCGATGCGCGACAACAGCTTTGACCGGACGATTGAACGCAATTACGTTCAAAGGTGGCGTTTCTTGAT
>DASUIA010000108.1:0-27557 GCA_036273255.1 Bradyrhizobium sp. | reverse complement strand
CACGCACATCATCAGCGGTCCGATCATTGGACGGTCCTTTCTTGATCCCGGCGGAATCTACCGGAAATCGAAACGCAATTGTGCAAGCAAAGCTCGCACCGCCGGGCTTTGTGACTTGATGTCGTGCAACGGGCTGGCATACCTGTACGCGGGCATCGAACTCCTGGGAAGGTTCAATCGCCTGAAAGGGCTGGGAAGGGCGACCGAGTATGGAAGATTTTGCGCGCTCGCTCGCCGACTTCGTGCGCGACCATTCGGCCTGGGCCGCGCCGATTGTTCTGGTGCTGGCATTTGGCGAATCGCTCGCCTTCATTTCGCTGCTGATCCCGGCCTGGGGCGCGCTGGTCGCGATCGGGGCGCTGATCGGAGCCAGCGGCATCAGCTTCTGGCCGGTCTGGATTGCCGGCGGGATCGGCGCTGCGCTCGGCGACTGGGTCTCCTATTGGTTCGGCTTCAGGTACAAGGAACATGTCGCGCAGATGTGGCCGCTGTCGCGCTACCCCGAAATCCTGCCGCGCGGCGAGGCCTTCGTGAAAAAATGGGGCGTGCCGAGCATTTTCATCGGGCGGTTCTTCGGGCCGTTGCGCGCCTCGGTACCGCTTGCCGCCGGCATATTCGAAATGCCGTATTGGCGCTTCCAGGTCGCCAATTTCGTCTCGGCGCTGATCTGGTCGGCCGCACTGCTGCTATTCGGCGACATGATCGCGCAGGCAAGCGAATGGCTGTGGCGCACGGTTTGAGCCGAGCCGGAATAAGGCAAACCCTCAGGGTTAACGCGCGGCGCATCTTGACGAAGAAGCGGCGCGGCCTTATAGCCGCGCCCATGATCAACGTCGCGACCATCCTCCGCGCTCGCCGCCGCCGCAGTCTCGCGGTATGGGCGGACGTCTGCGTTTAAGAAATCTGCCTCTGCCGCCGGATCCGGTCCGCGGCGTTTTCCTTCCAACATCACGCGGTCTGGTCTGGCGGCTCCTACGTCAAGCAGGAGTTTGAGATGTATACGCCACCTCCGTTCAAGTCCGATCGCGCCGCGAGCCTGGCCTTTGCGCAAGCGCGCGGATTCGGCACCGTCTGTGCCTGGGACGGCACGAGGCCGATCGCCTCGTCGCTGCCCTTTTACCTCAGCTATGCCGATGACGGCACACCGCGCGCCGCCTTTCATGTCGCGCGCGGCAATCCGCTGGCGGGGCTTGCGGACGGGACCACCTCCTGGCTGATGACCGTCAATGGTGCCGATGCCTATGTTTCGCCCGACTGGTATGCCTCGCCGGATCAGGTGCCGACCTGGCTCTATCAAGCCGTGCATCTCACTGGCACGGTGCGGAGGATGTCCGACAGCGAACTCGGTCCGCATCTCGACGCGCTCAGCGCCAAATTCGAAGGCTGGCTCGCGCCCAAGCAACCGTGGACGACGTCGAAGATGACCGCCGGCCGCCTCGCCGGCCTGAAAAAGGCGATCGTGGGCTTGCTGATGTCGGTCGATGACGTCGAAGGCAGCTTCAAGCTGAACCAGCATAAATCCGACGTCGACCACGCCGTGATCGCCGCCGCACTCGCCGGCCAGCCGGAGGCCGGCGCGCGGGTCCTTGCTAGCGAGATGCGCGCGCTGCGGCCGCATCTGGTCGCCGCCGCGACCGCCCCCATCGAACGTAACGGCGTTGCCTGAAGGGACGATGCGATGAGCACGAAGAAGAAGATCGGCGTTCTCGGCGCCTCCGGCTACACCGGGGCCGAACTGGTGCGCCTGCTGTTGCGTCATCCCAGGGTGGAGATCGTGTTGCTGACCGCGGATCGCAAGGCGGGATTGCCGCTCGGCGACGTGTTTCCGCAATTCGCCCCTTACGAACTTCCCCGACTGGTGACGATCGACGAGGTGGATTGGGCCGGTGCGGCGCTCGATCTGGTGTTTTGCGCACTGCCGCACGCCACCACGCAGAAGGTGCTCAAGGATCTGATTGCCAAGGCACCCGCCGCCAAGGTGGTGGACCTGTCGGCCGACTTCCGGCTGGAAGATCCCGCCGCATACGCCAAATGGTACGGCCACGAACATCATGCGCTCGAACTGCAGAAGGAAGCGGTCTACGGCCTCGTCGAGGTCTATCGGCGCGACATCAAGAAAGCACGGCTCGTTGCCAATCCCGGCTGCTACACCACATGCGCGCAACTGCCGCTGATTCCGCTGCTGAAGGCCAAGGCGATCGAACCCGACGAGATCGTGGTGGACGCCAAATCCGGCGTGACCGGCGCGGGACGCTCGGTCAAGGAAGAGATGCTGTTTGCCGAAGTATCGGAGGGCTTTCATGCCTACGGTGTCGGCCATCACCGCCATATGTCCGAACTCGACCAGGAATTCTCCAAGGCCGCCGGCAAGCAGGTGGTGGTAAGTTTCACGCCGCACCTGCTGCCGATGAACCGCGGCTTGCTGTCGACAATCTATGTGCGAGGGCGGCGCGGCAAGACCGCGCAAGACCTGCACGAGATTCTGGCGAAGGCCTACGCCCAGGAAGCCTTTGTCCATGTCTTGCCGTTCGGCAAGACACCGCAAACCCGGCACGTCCGTGGTTCGAACATGACCTGCATCGGCGTCGTCGCCGACCGGATCGAGGGACGGGCGATCCTGGTCTCGGTGCTCGACAACATGACCAAGGGCGCCTCAGGTCAGGCGGTGCAGAACATGAACCTGATGCTCGGTTTTGCCGAGACGACGGGCATCGATCAGCCTGCCATGTTTCCATGAGGGAAGTCATGCGCGGTCGTCGTCGAAACGACGGGTGAGCGCGGAAGCTCAGCGAACTCCGAAGATCGCCAGCGCAAGCACGGCCTGCGCCAGGAAGCCGACGGTGAAAGCCAGCGT
This sequence comes from Bradyrhizobium sp., assembly GCA_036273255.1. Classification (GTDB taxonomy): domain Bacteria; phylum Pseudomonadota; class Alphaproteobacteria; order Rhizobiales; family Xanthobacteraceae; genus Bradyrhizobium. The sequence continues at coordinate 24,703 of DASUIA010000108.1, read as the reverse complement.
GCGAAACACCGGCAGGCCGAGCGTGTAGACGATCAGATGGGCGACGCGGGCCCAGAAATACACCGCGCAGGCGAGCACGGTCCATTTGGTCGAATAATCGATCGCGTTGAGGATCAGCACCAGGGGCGCGAAGACGACGAGGTTTTCGACCGCGTTGTCGTGCGCGAACATCAGCCGGGTCGCCCATTCCGCATGCGGCTTGTCGCCACGCGATGGGTTCGCCATCGCGCCGCCGAGGCCGCGAACCAGACAGCGGTTAAGGACGTAGGGCACCCACAACAGCCCCGTCAGAATGACTGTTAGCGATAACCAGAACAATTCGCGCGTCATCGGCTCTTCCCCTGTGGCTTGGCTCAATCTCGAATCCCGCCGTGGCGGTGCGGCCAACTATATTCGAAGCCGCAGAGTCGCGCTACGCGCGAACCCGGACGTAGCTGCCGGGCGCGTCTTCGATCGGAGGCAGGCCGTCCGTGCCGACGGGGCGGGCCGGCACTTGCTCGGCGTCGATGCCGCCGAGCCATTCGCGCCAGTTCGGCCACCACGATCCCTTATGTTCCTGCGCGTTCTTGATCCAGTCCTCCAGCCTCACGTCTCCGATCGCATCGTTGGTCCAGAACTGGTATTTGCCGGCCGACGGCGGATTGACCACGCCGGCGATATGGCCCGAGCCGGATAACACGTATTTCACCGGGCCGCCGAAAAACTGTGAACCGTAGAGCACCGAATCCGCCGGCGCGATATGATCCTCGCGGGTGGCCAGATTGTAGACCGGCACCTTGACCTTCGACAGATCGAGCAGCGTGTTGCCGAGCACCATGCTGCCGGTGGACAGCCGGTTGTCCAGATAGCAGTTGCGCAAATAATATGAATGGTTCGCCGCCGGCATCCGCGTCGCGTCCGAATTCCAGTGCAGCAGGTCGAACGAGGAGGGCGGCTGCCCCTTGAGATAGTTGCTGACCACATAGGACCAGATCAGATCGTTGGAGCGCAGCATGTTGAACGCCATCGCCATCTTGCTGCCTTCGAGCACGCCCGACGTCTGCATGTCGCGCTCGAGTGCCGAGATCTGGTCTTCATCGACGAATACCAGAAGGTCACCGGCGTGGCTGAAATCGACCTGCGCGGCAAGCAGCGTCGCCGAGGTCACCCGCACGCGGCGGTTTTCGGCAAGCCAGGCCAGCGTCGATGCGAGCAGCGTGCCGCCGACGCAATAGCCCATGGTATGGACCTTCAACTCGCCGGTGGCGCGCTCGATGGCGTCCATGGCCGCCAGCGGCCCTTCCTTCATGTAATCCTCGAAGGTCTTGCCGCCGAGGCTCTTGTCGGGGTTGACCCAGGAGATCACGAACACGGTGATGCCCTGATCGACGCACCACTTGATGAAGGATTTTTCCGGCCTGAGGTCGAGGATGTAAAACTTGTTGATCCACGGCGGCACGATCAGAAGCGGTGTGCGCAGCACCGTCTCGGTCGTCGGCGAGTACTGGATGAGCTGCATCAGCTCGTTCTGGAAGATCACCTTGCCCGGCGTCGTCGCCATGTTGACGCCGACCGCCAGATTGGAAGGATCCGACTGGCGAATGCGCAGCGTGCCGTGTCCGGCCTCGATGTCTTCCGCAAGCATCTTCATGCCGCGGACCAGATTGTCGCCGTTCGACGCCAAGGTCTCGCGCAGCACTTCAGGATTGGTGAGCACGAAATTCGACGGCGCCAGCGCGTTGGTGATCTGCAGAACGTAGAATTCCGCCTTCTTGCGGGTATGCGGATCGAGGCCTTCGGCGTTGCGCACGAGGTCCTGGGCCCACTGCGTCGTCAGCAGATAGAGCTGCATCACGAAATCGAAGAACTGGTTCGATCTCCACTCGGGATCCTTGAAGCGCCTGTCGCGCGGCGATGGCTCGATCGCGGGCGACGCCGGTTCGCCCGCCATGCGCCGCATCGACGACGCCCACAGATCGAGATAGGCCCTGCCCATCTTCATCTGCAGTTCCGCCGAACGCGTCTTGTCGGACAGCCAGTATTCCGCGACGGTGCTGAAGGTCTTGATAACCTCGCCGAGTTCGTTCGGAGGCCGATCTTTGGGCTCGCCATTCTCGCGCGGCTTGAGATAGGCTGCGAGCGCGTGGCCGCTGCTTTCCATGGCCCTGGCGAGGTTCATCGCAAAGGCTTCGGGATCGAATTTCTTTGGCGTCTGGGTTTCGGTCGTGATGTCGTTCATGTCGGCAACATTATAGGTTCAATTCGGGTTCGTCATCGACGCCGACAAGGTCGAAATCCATCGTCGCACCGATGTATTGCACTGCGACAAACCATCTTTGTTCGGTCATATTGAAGCCGTAGCGGTTCGCTTTGTTGTTCAGGCTTTAACCGTCTTGGGCGACAATGGGTTTGGCACTGGGGGCCGAAGCTGATGAAAAAAGCGTCAGCTTGGAGTGGCGACGTGGAACGGACGGGTCGTAGATACACGGTGCTGGGTTGGGGTGCGGTGCTGCTGTCGGCGCTCGCACTCGGCGGTTGCGCGACTTCCATCGCGGACCTGCCCATTGTGGGGACACCGGCGGATGCCCCGGCGCGGCCGCAGGAGGCCGGCGCTTACCTGCCCGTAGAGGATTTGCCTCCGAATCGCGATCAAGCCGCAATCGCGCCGGCGGAACAGGCCAAGATCAAGGCCGAGCTGCTGGCGGCGCGCGACCGCCAGGCCTCGACGGCCGCAGCCCAGGATTCGGCCGCCAAGTAAGGCGGCATACTGGCGCAACGGGGCGTCCGTGGTAAAAGAAGCCAATTCAAGCGCAAATCAGGACGAGAAAAACGGATTTTGCGTCTGAAGTCGCTCTAAATCCTTGATTGGGCGCGATTTCTGCACGGAGTCCGGTTGGTTCGTTGCAAAGGCCGTCGGCGATCTGCCCTTTCGGTTGCCGGAGCGAGGTTCAATGGAAGAATTCTACCGCATACGCCGCCTGCCGCCTTACGTGTTCGAGCAGGTCAACCGGGCCAAGGCGGCCGCTCGCAATGCCGGTGCCGACATCATCGATCTCGGCATGGGCAATCCGGACCTGGCAACTCCACCCCATGTCATCGAGAAACTGAAGGAGACCCTGGGCAAGCCGCGGACCGACCGTTACTCCGCCTCGCGCGGCATCAGCGGCCTGCGGAGGGCCCAGGCCGGCTATTATGCAAGGCGGTTCGGCGTCAAGCTCAATCCGGAAACCCAGATCGTTGCGACGCTGGGGTCGAAGGAAGGCTTCGCCAATGTGGCACAGGCGATCACCGCGCCGGGCGATGTCGTGCTGTGCCCGAATCCGAGCTATCCGATCCATGCCTTCGGGTTCCTGATGGCTGGCGGCGTGATCCGTTCGGTTCCATCGGAGCCGACGCCGCAATTCTTCGAGATCGTCGAGCGCGCGATCATCCATTCGATCCCGAAGCCGCTCGCGCTCGTCGTCTGCTATCCGTCCAATCCCACGGCCTATGTCGCCAGCCTCGATTTCTACAGGGACCTGGTGGCGTTCGCGAAGAAACACGAAATCTTCATCCTGTCCGACCTCGCCTATGCCGAAGTCTATTTCAACGACAAAAACCCGCCGCCGTCGGTGCTGCAGGTGCCCGGCGCGATCGATGTGACCGTGGAATTCACCTCGATGTCGAAGACGTTCTCGATGGCCGGCTGGCGGATGGGGTTTGCCGTCGGCAACGACCGCATCATCGCAGCGCTGGCGCGTGTCAAATCCTATCTCGATTACGGCGCGTTCACGCCGATCCAGGTGGCCGCGACCGCCGCGCTGAACGGTCCGGACGATTGCATTCGCGAAATGCGCGACAGCTACCGCAGGCGGCGCGACGCGCTGGTCGAGTCATTCGGCCGCGCCGGCTGGGAAATTCCACCCCCGGAGGCCTCGATGTTTGCCTGGGCGCCGCTGCCGAAGGCATTCCGTGACGTCGGCAGCATGCAATTCGCAACCCTGATGGTCGAGAAATCCGGCGTGGTGGTGTCGCCGGGCGTCGCGTTCGGCGAACACGGCGAGGGCTATGTGCGCATCGCAATGGTGGAAAACGAGCAGCGGATCCGCCAGGCCGCGCGCGGGGTTCGCCGCTTCCTTGAAAGCGGTATCGAAACATTGCACAACGTGGTTCCTCTCGCCAACCGGCGGTAGGCGCGATCCCGAAGAGCGGTCCCCGGGCTTCACTTGGGGATGAAGACGGTTTTCGGATCAGATCATGCCCATTCATCGTATTGCCTGCAGGTTTCTCTCGCCATGGTCGCACCCCTGAAAGTGGGCATTGCGGGGCTCGGCACCGTTGGCGCCGAAGTCGTTCGCCTGATCGAGCAGCAGAGCCGCGCCTTGTCGGCCCGCTGTGGCCGCGGCGTGCGGGTGGTCGCCGTTACCGCGCGCTCGAAAGCAAAGAAACGCAACCTCGACCTGCGCGGCATCGGCTGGGCTAAAAACCCTCTCGAGCTCGCCGGTGATCCCGGCATCGATTGCCTGGTCGAGTTGATGGGCGGCGCCGGCGAACCGGCGCTGTCGGCAATCGAGACCGCCCTGAAATCCGGCAAGTCGGTGGTGACGGCCAACAAGGCGTTGATCGCCCGGCACGGACTGCGGTTGGCCAAGGCCGCTGAAAAGCACGGCGGTGCGCTCAATTTCGAGGCCGCGGTCGGCGCCGCCATCCCCGTCGTCAAGACCCTGCGCGAAGGTCTCGCCGGCACCCGCATCGACCGTGTCTACGGGATCCTCAACGGAACCTGCAACTACATCCTGACCCGGATGGAACAGGAAGGACTGTCGTTCGCTGAATGCCTCCGGGATGCGCAGCGGCTGGGCTACGCCGAAGCCAATCCCTCGTTTGACGTCGACGGCCACGATACCGCGCAGAAGCTTGCCATTCTGGCGAGCCTCGCCTTCGGCACCGAGGTCGCGCAGCGCGCGGTCTATGTCGAGGGCATTTCGTCCATCACACCGGAAGATCTGCGGGCGGCGGAACAGCTCGGCTACCGCGTCAAGCTGCTCGGGGTTGCGGTGCGGACGGCGAAAGGCATCGAGCAGCGCGTGCATCCGACCATGGTGCCGCGATCGTCCTCGATCGCCCAGGTGATGGGTGTCACCAACGCCGTGACCATCGACGGTGACGGCATCCCGCCGATTACGCTGGTCGGGCCGGGCGCGGGCGGGGCGGCGACGGCATCGGCGGTGGTCGCCGATATCGCCGATGTCGCCCGCGGCATCCGCGCCAGGCCGTTTGGCCGCCCGGTCGCGCAACTGCGCCCAACCCGGAAGGCGCCGATGGAGCGTCACGAAGGCGGCTACTACATCCGTCTGATGGCGCGCGACCTGGCCGGCACCGCCGCGACCATCGCAACCCGGCTGGCGCAGCAGAAGATCTCGATTGAATCGATTGTGCAGCGACACCCCGATGGCGTTGACGCGGCGGGCGCGCCCGGCAAGGCTTCGCCGGTACCGGTCATCCTGATCACTTATGCAACCACCGAGGATGCGGTATATCGCGCTTTGCAGGCAGTGCAGGGCGACAAGGTGATCAGCGGCCGGCCGCAGGTGATACGGATCGAAAAAAACTAGCGCGGCGTCGGGGTCCGGATGGACGGTGCGTGCAATGATGACGAGTGCTGGCCGAACCATCGGCCGGCGGGTCTTGAGGGAGTACGCCGATGTCGACCCATATTTCCGTGCCGCCGCAGTTGTTGCTCGAGCGCATTCTCACGCTCGAGATCGTGCGGGTGACGGAACGCGCGGCGGTGTCGGCCGCGCGGCTGCGCGGCCATGGCAACGAGAAGGCCGCCGACCAGGCCGCGGTCGACGCGATGCGCCGCGAGCTCAACAAGCTGCCGATCGAGGGTACCGTGGTGATCGGCGAGGGTGAGCGCGACGAGGCGCCGATGCTGTTCATCGGCGAGAAGGTCGGCATCAATGCCGGTCCGCGGGTCGATATCGCGGTCGACCCGCTCGAGGGCACTACGCTGTGTGCCAAGAACATGCCGGGCTCGATCGCGACCATGGCGATGGCCGACGGCGGCACGCTGCTGCACGCGCCCGACGTGTACATGCAGAAGATCGCGGTCGGGCCCGGGTATGCCAAGGGCGTCGTCGAGCTCGACGCCACGCCCGCCGACAACGTCCGGCGGCTGGCCAAGGCGAAGGGGGTCGACGCGTCGGCGATCACGGTGCTGGTGCTCGATCGTCCGCGCCACGCCGATATCATTCAGGGCGTGCGCGGCACCGGGGCGGCGGTCCGCCTGATTACCGACGGTGACGTCGCCGGCGTCATCCATTGCGCCGACCCCGACAATACCGGGGTCGACATGTATATCGGCGTCGGCGGGGCGCCCGAAGGCGTGCTCGCGGCGGTGGCGCTGCGCTGCATCGGTGGCCAGATGCAGTGCCGGCTGATCCTCGACACCGAGGAGAAGCGCGAACGCGCCCACAAGATGGGCGTGAGCGATCCGCGCATGATTTACGGCATCGAGGATATGGCGCGGGGCGACTGCCTGTTCGCCGCTACCGGCGTCACCACCGGCTCGCTGCTAACGGGCGTCAAGTTCCGCAAGGACGTGATCGAAACCGAGACCGTGGTGATGCGTTCGGTCACCGGCACCGTGCGCTATATCAAGGCCGAACACCGCCAACTCGAAAAATTCCACCTCGATTGAGAGGCCGCGATCATGGCTGGCAAGGTTGTCATCCGACCGGTCGGCGCCGACGAGCGCGCGGCCTGGGAAGCGCTCTGGAACGGCTATCTCGCCTTCTACAAGGCGACCCTCGCTCCCGGCGCCAGCGACGTCGCCTGGCAGCGGTTTCACGATCCTGACGAGCCGATGTTCCTGCTCGGGGCCTATGTCGACGGCAAACTCACGGGCATCGTGCAGTATCTGTTTCACCGCTCGACCTGGACGCCCGGCAACTATTGTTACCTGCAGGACCTGTTCGTCAGCGAAGGCGCGCGCGGCCTAGGGGTGGGACGGGCGCTGATCGAAGCGGTTTACGAGAAGGCGAAGACAGCCGGCGCGAGCCGGGTGCACTGGCTGACCCATACCGGCAATACACAGGCCCGCATTCTCTACGATCAGGTCGCGGACAATTCCGGGTTCATGCAATATCGCAAGTTGTTTTGAGGCCGCCGTTCCGGAGTAAGCGGGAGCAGGGAGTCGATATGTCTGATGTTTCGGCGGTGAAGGCATTGGTATTCGACGTGTTCGGTACCGTCGTGGACTGGCGCAGCAGCCTGATCGCGGATTTCAGCAAATGGGCCGACCAGCGCGGCATCAAGGCGGACTGGACCGCGTTGGTCGACGGCTGGCGTGCGGTATACGGCGCGTCGATGGACGAAGTCAGGAAGCATCCGGAGCGCGGCTATGTCATCCTGGACCGGCTGCATCGGCAGTCGCTGGAAAAACTGGTCGTGCAACTGTCGATTTCCGGATTGAGCGATGCCGACCTGCATCACCTCACCCTGGGCTGGCATCGCCTGCATCCCTGGCCGGACAGCATCGCCGGGTTGACCCGGCTGAAGACCAGATTCATCATCAGCCCTTTGTCCAATGGCAATGTGGCGCTGCTCACCAACATGGCGAAATTTGCCGGACTGCCCTGGGACCTCGTGATGTCGGCGGAACTGTTCGAGCACTACAAGCCGGATCCCGAGACCTATCTCGGGGCCGCGCGCCTGCTCTGCCTGCCGCCGGAACAGGTGATGATGGTCGCTGCGCACAATCACGATCTGAAGGCGGCGCAGAAATTCGGGCTGAAAACCGCGTTCGTCGCCCGCCCGACCGAATACGGCCCGCTGCAGAAATACGATTTCGAGTCGAAGGGCGATTGGGACATTGTGGCAAAGGATTTTGTCGGGATCGCCGACCGGCTGGGATGCTAGTTCGGTATCGCGGCCAGGTCCGCATCCCCGGGGATGGCGGGCATAAGTCCGGCCGCGCGATGCTGGTCATTGAACTGCGGGCGGCCTTGCCTATCTGCTGTCGGCCATCATGACGCCTCCCGCATCCGCATTGCCCGTTGAAGTGCCGCCGGCGTTTCTTGGCGTGTCGCATTCGGCGACCGGCAAGTCGTGGCGCGACCGGCTGGATGCCCGGGGCGCGGCGCGGGCGCTTGCCATCACCCAGCGCTACCGTTTGCCGGAAATGCTGGCGCGGGTACTGGCCGGGCGCGACGTCGAGATCGATGCGGTCGAGGACTTTCTGGATCCGACAATCCGCAAGCTGATGCCCGATCCGCATACCGTGACCGCGATGGAAACCGCGGCGAAGCGCATCGCCGAGGCGGCCGTCCGCGGTGAAAAGGTGGCGATCTTCGGCGACTACGATGTCGACGGCGCGACCTCGGCGGCGTTGCTCGCATGGCATCTGCGCCATTGCGGGCTCGATCCGCTGATCCACATCCCCGACCGGATTTTCGAAGGTTACGGCCCCAACATCGAGGCAGTGCGGGGGCTGGCGGCCAAGGGTGCGACGCTGCTGGCGACGGTCGATTGCGGCACCACCAGCCTCGAGCCGCTCGCCGAGGCGCGCCGGCTTGGCTTGTCGGTCGTGGTCATCGACCACCATCAATGCAGCGACGAATTGCCTGATGTCGACGCGCTGGTCAATCCGAACCGGCCCGACGACCTTTCCGGCCTTGGCCACCTCGCGGCGGTCGGCCTCGTGCTGGTGACGCTGGTCGCGGTCAACCGGGAACTGCGCGGCCGCGGCTTCTGGAACGACCAGATGCCGGAGCCGGATCTGCTCGGCATGCTGCATCACGTCGCGCTTGGCACCGTTGCCGATGTCGCCCCGCTGATCGGGCTCAATCGTGCGTTCGTCGCCAAGGGCCTGATCGCGCTGCGCCGCCGCGATCATGTCGGTCACACGGCGCTGATGGATGTGGCGCGGCTGAACGGGCCGCCCGAAGCCTGGCATCTCGGCTTCATGCTGGGGCCGCGCATCAACGCGGGCGGCCGGATCGGGCGCGCCGATCTCGGGGTACGGCTGTTGCTGGAAGGCGATGTCTCGGAAGCGGCGCGGATCGCCGCCGAACTCGATCGGCTCAATAGCGAGCGCCGCATCATCGAGCAGACGGCGGAAGCGCAGGCGGAGGTCGAGGCGCTGGCTTCGCTCGGGCTCGAAGACAAGGGCGCGGTGATCATCACTGCGTCCGAAGGCTGGCATCCCGGTGTGGTCGGGCTGGTCGCGTCACGGCTCAAGGAAAAATTCGCGCGGCCCGCCTTCGCGATCGCGCTCGAGCCGGGTGGGATCGGCACCGGCTCGGGTCGCTCGATTTCCGGCGTCGATCTCGGCAAGGCCGTACGTCAGGCCGTTGCGAGCGGCCTGCTGATGAAGGGCGGCGGTCATGCCATGGCCGCCGGCGTGACGCTGCGCAAGGACAGGCTGGGGGAATTTCGCGCCTTCATGGAAAGCACGTTGGCAGGGGATGTCGCCGCTTCGCGTCACGAAAACGAGCTGTTCATCGATGGAGCCGTCAGCGCGCGGGCGGTGACGCCTGGGTTTGTCGCGACGCTCAACCGCGCCGGTCCATTCGGCAGCGGCAATCCCGAGCCGGTGGTGGCGCTGCCGTCGCATCAACTGGTCTATGCCGACGAAGTCGGCGAAACACATCTCAGGGTGCGGTTCAAATCCGGCGACGGTGCGATTGTCAATGGCATCGCATTTCGCTCGGTCGGCCGGCCGCTCGGCAACGCCCTGGCGCAACATCGCGGGCAGCCGCTGCATGTCGCCGGATCGCTGGCGGTCGACCGCTGGCAGGGCACCGAACGCGTGCAACTGCGCGTGCTCGATGTCGCGGTGCCCGATCACGGGCCTGCAGTGATACGATAATCGTTTCGCGGGCGTTCCGGCGATCCGCGTCAGGAGCCTTGCCGCAATCGCGCAAGCACCTTCAGTCCGCCGTAACCGTCGGCAGGCAGCAGCCCCATCTTGAGCTGGTAGTCGCGGATCGCCTTCATGGTGTCGTTGCCGACGCGCCCGTCATTGCCGCCGGTGTCGAAGCCGGCCTTGGTGAGGCGGGTCTGCATCTCCTGCACCTCGGCCAGTGTCAGCGCGCGTTCCGAACCGGGAAAGGGCTGCAGGAACGGCGGTGCGCCCAGAATACGGTCGCCGAGATGGCAGATCGCCAGCGCGTAGTTCATGGAAGGATTGTAGCTGCGCACGGCGTAGAAATTCGGTCCAAGCAGGAACGCCGGACCGGCTGGCACCGGCACCCACAATTGTGCGCTCGCATTCGGCTGCGGAAACGGCTGGCCGTCGGCGCGGTTGACGCCGGCGCTGGTCCACGCCGCGTAGCTTCGCTTGCCGCTGCCGGACGCGCCGGACCTGCGAACTTCGTAGCCCCAATGCTCGCCGCGGTGATACTTGCCGCGATTGACCAGAAAGCGCGCGGTGGAACCCAGCGCGTCGTCCGGCTTGCCGAACGGCGAAATCCGGCCATCGCCGTCGTAGTCCATCCCGACATTGAGCCAGACTTCCGGCATCCACTGGGTATGTCCCATCGCGCCGGCCCAGGATCCCCGCATTTCTTCCGGCGTGCTCCAGCCGCGGTCGACGATCTTCAGCGCATTGAGCAGTTCGGTCTCCCAATAGGCGCGGCGGCGCGGCGCATTCCAGGCGAGCGCTGCAAGCGACGGAAATACCGGGCGCATGTGGTTCTGCTGCACCAGCGGATCGCCATAAGCGGATTCGACGCCCCACAGCGCGAGCAGGGTGCCGCGCTCGACGCCGAAATCGCGTTCGATCCGCGCAAACAGCGCCGTGTTCTTCCGCAAGGCTTCCTTGCCGGCGATGATGCGCCACTCCGACACGCGGCGATTGATGTATTGCCAGATCTGTTCGCTGAATTCGGGCTGCTGCTGCATCTGCCTGAAGACCGTCATGTCCGGCTCGGTGTGACCCATCGCACGGACCCAGGTCGCCTCGGAGATGCCGCGGGCGAGCGCGCGCGCGCGAAATTTGTCGCGCCATTGCTCGTAGCCCGGCGGTGTGGCCGAAGCCGACAGCGGCTGCACCAGCATGGCGCCGACGCCGAGACCGGATCGCAGCAAGGCGCGGCGGGTCAGTCCGCTCTGGGAATCATGTGATCTCATCGCGGCAGTCTAAAGCCTGTTCGGTTCTGATTGAATCGGAACCCGGCTTTGCATCCTGTTGTGACGCGTTCTCTTCGGGCGAACTGGCACTACTTCGCTCGGAAACGCGCTAATCCTTCGCGCGCTCGACGTAAGAGCCGTCTTCGGTCATCACGACAATGCGGGTGCCGGTGCCGATATGCGGCGGCACCGCCGTTCGCACACCATTGGAGAGGATGGCGGGCTTGTACGACGACGACGCGGTCTGGCCCTTGGTGACCGGTTCGGTCTCAACCACCTCCAGGGTCGCTCGCTGCGGCAACTGGATCGCGACCGGTGTGACGCCGTGAAGGGAAAGCTTGACGGTCATGTTTTCCTGCAGATAGGGCGCGGCGGTGCCGACGACGTCCTTGGGGACCTGAACCTGATCGTAGGTATCGGCGTTCATGAAGTGAAAACCGTCGGCATCCTCGTAGAGGTAGTTGAAATTGTGATCCTCGATGGTCGCCTTTTCGACCTGGTCGGTGGTCTTGTAGCGTTCGGAAACCTTTACCCCGTCGCTGATTCGGCGCATTTCGATCTGGCTGACGGGAGTTCCCTTGCCGGGGTGGATGTTCTCGGCGGTCAGAACCACGTAAAGCTTGCCATCTTGCTCAATGACGTTGCCCTTGCGAATAGAACTGGCGATGACTCTCAAAGCTGTTTTTCCTGAATTTCTGGCCCGGGACCGTTCGGAACATGGACGTTCCGGGGCCAGCGAAGCGGTTGCGGGCAGCAACATACTGATTTTGCCACTCATTGCCAGCGGTTTACGGGCCTGATCGATGGCCGGAAATCATCAGCCCTTGCCCTGGTGGTCGGCCGCTCGGCATGTCGATGTCAGGCCGTTCCTGCTCGCCCGGGGCGCGATCACCCGCGCAATCCGGGCATGGTTCGACGAGCAGGGTTTTGCCGAGGTCGAAACCGGGATTTTGCAGTTGTCCCCCGGCAACGAGACCCATCTTCATGCACCCCGCACCGACGTTGCCGGGGCGGACGGCCGGCGTGCCACGCGATATCTGCGGACCTCACCGGAATTCGCCTGCAAGAAGCTGCTGGCTGCGGGTGAGACAAAGATCTTCGAGCTGGCACGGGTGTTTCGCGATCGCGAGCGCGGCGACCTGCATCTTCCCGAGTTCACCATGCTGGAGTGGTACCGTGCCGGCGCGACCTACGATGCGGTGATGGCCGACACTGTCGTCGTCATCGCCCACGCCGCGCAGGCGACCGGCATCGGACGATTTTCGTTTCGCGGCAGAACCGCCGATCCGTTTGCCGAGCCGGAACTGCTGACGGTGGCATCGGCCTTTGAGCGGTTTGCCGGCATCGATCTGCTGGCGAGCGTTACCGGGCAGGAAGGCGACCGTGAGGCGCTGGCGGCCGCGGCGGAGCGGCGGGTACGGATCAGGGACGACGACACCTGGTCGGATATTTTCAGCAAGGTCCTGGTCGAGCACGTCGAGCCGAACCTCGGGCAAGGCCGGTTGACGGTGCTGTTCGAGTATCCGGCGCCGGAAGCGGCGCTGGCGCGCGCCAAATCGTCCGATCCGCGGGTCGCGGAACGCTTCGAGGTCTATGCCTGCGGCGTCGAGCTCGCCAACGGATTCGGCGAGCTGACCGATCCCGACGAGCAGCGCCGCCGCTTCACGTCGGCCATGGACGAAAAGCAGCGCCGCTATGGCGAGCGTTATCCGCTAGACGAGGATTTTCTGGCGGCGCTTGCCGAGATGCCGCAAGCCAGCGGCGTCGCGCTCGGCTTCGACCGGCTGGTGATGCTGGCGAGCGGCGCGCTGCGGATCGACCAGGTGGTGTGGACGCCGCCCGCGGGTGAGCCATGAGCGAGGAGCACCTCAAGCCTGCCACGACATTGCGAGAGCCGGCCGAACTGGTGGCGCACGGCCTTGCGCCGGCCGACAAGTTGCCCGGGCTGGAGCGCGTCGCCGCGCGGTACGCGGTGGCCGTGACGGCGGACATGGCAAGGCTGATCGACCCCGGCGATCCCGATGATCCGATCGCGCGGCAGTTCATTCCAAGCACGGAAGAACTGGTGACCGCTCCCGGTGAGCGGGCCGACCCGATCGGCGACCAGACGTATTCGCCGGTTGCCGGCATTGTCCATCGCTACCCGGACCGGGTCCTGTTCAAACTGGTGCATGTCTGTGCCGTGTATTGCCGTTTCTGCTTTCGCCGCGAAATGGTCGGGCCAGGCAAGGCGACCGCGCTATCGGATGCGGCCTATGGCGGCGCGCTCGACTATATCCGCGCCCATTCCGAAATCTGGGAAGTGATCCTGACCGGCGGCGACCCGCTCATGCTGTCGCCGCGGCGGCTGGCCGGAATCATGGCGGATCTGGCTGCGATCGACCATGTCAGGATCATCCGGATCCACACCCGCGTGCCGGTTGCCGACCCCGCCCGCGTCAGCAGCGACATGATTGCGGCTTTGAAGGTCAACGGGGCGACCACCTGGGTCGCTCTGCATGCCAACCATGCCCGGGAACTGACCGCGGCTGCGCGCGCGGCCTGCGCGGGCCTGATCGATGCCGGCATACCCATGGTGAGCCAGTCGGTGCTGCTGCGCGGCATCAATGACGATGCGGCGACGCTGGAGGCGCTGATGCGGGCATTGGTGGAATGCCGGATCAAGCCATATTACCTGCATCATGGCGATCTTGCGCCGGGCACAGCGCATCTGCGCACGACGCTGGCACGGGGGCAGGAATTGATGCGTGCATTGCGGGGCAGGGTGTCCGGATTGTGCCAGCCGGATTATGTGCTGGATATTCCAGGCGGTCATGGCAAGGCGCCGGTCGGCCCGAACTACCTGTCGGCAGAATCTTTTTCCCGGCGAGGTGAACCGGGTGCGGAATCGCGCTATCGTGTTGCCGATTACTGCGGCGACGTTCATCTCTATCCGCCGAAGCCGTGATCGACCGATTGCGGGTGAAGTAGATAGCGAACTGTTGCCGGCAGATAGTGCGTTTCTCTGTTGCTGGAGAATTCAGATGCGAAGGCTGATCACGACGGCGGTGTTCTTGACGCTCGGTTCGGTGGCAATGGCGCAGAGCGGGACCGGAAATACAAAGGGCTCGTCAAACCTGACTGCCCCGCGCGAAGCGCCAATCGGTCACCGCCAGCCGCGCGCCGATCAGGTCCCCTCGGAGAAGAACCTCGGCGATCCCAACAATCCGGTCAATCGCGAGGACGCGGCACTCGACCGCAAGATCAAGAGCATTTGCCGCGGCTGCTGATCAGCCATGGCGCGCGGCGAGCGCCACGCCGATCATCGTCGCGCCGCCGAACAAGAGGTTGATGCCGACCAGCAGGCCGATGGCCCAGAGCGCCGAGCCGGGCAATCCTGCGATGATGATGACGGCGATCAGGATGTCCATCAGTCCTGCCACCAGCAGCCAAGACCAGCGCTGCAGCAATTCGCGGCGATGTTCCAGCGCATACATGATGGTGGCGACGCCTTCGGCGAGGAAATAGGCGCCGACGACAATGGTCAGTGTCAGCGTGCCCTGCACCGGCCGTGACAGCAGGATGATGCCGGCGCCGACCGCCAGCGCTGCCGAGATCAGCGACCACCAGAAGCCCGGCATCTGCCTCGCCCAGAACGTCAGCGCGAGGCCGGCGACGCCGCTGATCAGGAACAACCAGCCGAGGAAAATGGTGACGGCAAGGCTCGCCAACGGCGGCACGATCATGGCGGCGAGCCCAAGGATGACCAAAAGGATGCCCTCGAACAGGAACGCTTTCCAATGCGTGCGCACCGCGGCGCTCATCTTCGCTTGCAGATTGGTGAGGTCCTGGGGAAGCGTCATTTGAATCTCCCGATGCCGGTGCTGCGCCGGGCGACATTATAGCCGACGCCGGCGTCGCGGGGGTCAAATTGTTGGTGGCGCACCGTCCGCGAACTCCGACCTAGCCTTGGCCGGGCGCGGAGGAAAAGCCCTGCGACGCTCCACGCATCCGGTTGCGGCCAAGAAAATAGAATGCCGTGGTGATGATCAGGAGGATTATTCCGGTCAGAATCGAAACGAGGCCAACCGGAATCAGCACCAGCGAGGCGTGGCGTTCGGGATTGGCCAGCCAGTAGTGGTGGACCGACGTCAGCACAAAGGCGAGGCCGGCAAATCCGGCGCCGCCGCCCGCCACCAGCAGCGCCCACATTCGCCGCAACTGGCTCAGCCGTTCACGCGCGATCTCGGTACGGGGAGCATGATGGCGACCGAGCCGTCGCACCAGACGAACCGCAAAGGCAATCGAACTGAATCCGATCAGGATGCTGGCCGCTCCCAGGATCAGTCGGGTGGACGAACCGATGTCCGGGTTTTGCTGCAGCGTCAGCAGCGGAAAATCGAACGCGGCATGCAGCGCCACTGGCGCGAACACGACCAGGATCCCGCTCGAGATCCGGGCCCAGTCGCGGTGGTGTCGGTGCGCGCCGAGCGCGGTGCCGGAACGCGCCATCGCAAGATACGCGCCGGCAATGATGCCGAGCGCGCCATGGAACGGCACGGTCAGAACACTGCGCAGCGCAGCAAGTGGCCGCCAGATCTCGGCGTGCTGGACCAGGTAGGCGAGATTTTCGTAGGCGGCAAAGCCCAACCCCGCCGCCGCACCGTAGATCACGGTGTCCATGGGATCGACGAAGGGTCGCCGCCGTGCCGAGACCGCGACGATCACCAGGATCTTGACGATCTCCTCGGGTGCCGCGACGCCGAAGATCGAATGCAGGGCCTGCGCAACCCAGGGATTTTCCGGCGCCGCCACGATCCGCACAAACGGCGCGCGCGCCACGCCCAGCAGCGAAATGCTGGCAGCACCGAGCAGGAAGGCGGTCCAGACCTTGAGCGGCGGCCCCGGGCGTTCGCCGGCGGCAACCACAAGCCAGAGGATCAGCAGCGCCGGTGCGATTGCCGCCGTTCCGATCACGGTTGGGAGCGATTCAAGAAGGTTCATCAGGATGGCAAATAAGCCATTTTTCCTCATTATCTATTGCTTGAAACGGGCCGCGTGTTGCCGCGACGCCCGACAATCCCCAGCGCGCCACGGCATGGCGCGCCTAGCACCCGCGGCAGATGTTCCTCAATTGTGCATTCACCCGTTCGTCCTCCTCCGTGCTGAATGAATCCGGGGATTTCGGGGCATCGGCCGAAGTTGCCGGTCTTGCCGCCGCGGACGATTGCTGCGTCGCCGCAGGCGGGCTGGCGCGGTCGTAGCAGGCCAGTCTGCGCGCCGGGTCGGCGATCGATCTGCACTCCGCCGTCTGGGCGATCGCGGTCTGGGCCATCGCGCAGGCTGCAATCGTCACGGCAAGGACTCTCATTTCACCTCCCATGGCGTTGGAACCGGCCGGAAAATGCAGGCGATCTCTTACCGACTGCGGGTATCGAACTCAATCAAAGAGTTTGATTTCCCGAGCACGGTGCGGGCCATCGCCAGCGGTGTGGATGACCGACCGGACCGCCCGAACATACCGCGGCGCGCCAAAGGTTCGGCGTGATACGGTGCGATCGGCAAGCGAGGAGGCGCATGGGGTGATTTTATTTCGTGGAGCGGAGACCCATACGAGGTCTGTCTTGAAGGCCATCAGTTGGCGAACCCTGGGGACGCTGGATACTTTCGCGATTAGCTGGTTCATGACGGGCCGGGTTGAGGTGGCGGGATCGATCGCCGGCCTCGAGATCATCACCAAGATCGCCTGGTACTACCTTCACGAACGCCTCTGGGCGTTGGTAACCTGGGGCCGCCGCTGATTGCGGGACCGCGATGTTTGAAGCCGGCGAAGCTTCAGACCGGTCGCTGCGCCAGGGGCGGTTAGTGCGCCATGCTGTGAGAAATCGACCGTCCCATGCTGGCCAGGCCGTCCACGAGGATGCCGTTATTATATTCGGTATCCCAGTAATAAAGGACGGAGAGAACGATCAGCGCAGCCACCAAAAGCCGCATCGCATTTCCCCCAGGGTGCGGGCCGAGCCTGAAAATCACCGCGGCGGCCGCACCGCCGTCATGGCGTTTCCGTCAAAATGTGCGAGCAACCACGGAATACCGAAATAATCTGCAACCCCAACCGTATCAACGCGAATCCAATTATTAGAAAGGCAAACACCAACAGTTAATCGAGTCAATCGGCATTGCATTTTGGGGGCGCCGCGGCCGGTCGCCGATCGCCCATGAAAAAGCCGCTGGCAATATCTCCAGCGGCCTTACCGGGCTCAAAATGTCTTGGAGCCAAAAACGAAGCCTCAGGCCCGGCATTTTGCCCACAGCACGCAGCAGGGTTCCGTCACGGAACCCAATGCGGTGCGACGGCCGCGACACGGCCCGGCGGCACTCGCGAACACGATGTCCGGCCCCTGCAAAGGTTCGGATAATTCAGCGTCCACGCTCTCGACCACGAGGTCTTGTCCCCGCAATATCCTCGCTTTGCGCCGAAGATCATATTGCCTACGACACGATGATCGTGCAGCAAGTTCGGAACCAGATCGAGGATTCCCGTGGCTGACGAGCTTGACTACGAAATTTACCAGGACCGGAAGCAGGTACCGCGGAAGCGGGGAAGGGCTACAAGATTGCTTCTGATCGTCGCTGCGCTGTCCGTCATTGTTGCCGGGTCCGTCTATAGCTGGCTCAACTACGGGCGGCTGATCCAGCCAGCCTCACTCGCGCCAAGCCCGGTCGCCGCCGCCGTGGCCAAGACCGAAGAAACGGTTGCACTGAGGGATTTTCAATCCTTTCAACAGCAGACGGCGCAGTCCCTGCAGTCGATGGATCAGGGCATCGCGGCCCAAAAGGCCGAGCTAACGCGTCTGTCCGATCAGCTATCGGCGTTGGTGGCCAAAATCGATGCCCTGCAAACTGCTGCGGCGTCCGAACCCACGCCTGCCGTTCCGGCCCGGCCCGGCGTTGCCGCGCCGCGCAGGCGGCAACCGGCGGCCAGACCCGCCGGCCCGGCCGGCCCCATTTCGGTTGGCGGCGCCCCGCTTCCGACCGCACCGGCGCCAGAAGGCCGGTAGCAACGACAGATCCGGTCCGGCCATGCCGGCTGCGCCGCGGTTGGGGTCGCAGGCTTCTTTGAACCGAATGCACATTCCTCTCGACTTACCGAAGGGGCCGGAGTCCGAGGAATGCAGAATGTCGGAAGTGCCCGATTTCAGGAAGTGGGCGGCCCGAGTAGCTCGCCAGGCCGACAAGGAGCCGGATGCTACCGAGGCGCAACGTTTGATGAGCATCGCGGCCTATTGGGCGAAGCTCGCCGAGATCGAAGATTGGCAGCGTGACAATGCGGTGAGCGACACCAAGCATTGACCGCACCCCCTCCTGCCGCGCCGGGGATTGCCTTCGGTTTTCCGGCGCGAGGCCAACCGCGGGCCGAGCGAGGGGAGCGGTTGTTGCTTGAAATCATCATCGCGGGAGGAAGTTGGTTTCGTACCACGGAATCTTTTTGACTGTGCAAACGGCCGACCCTTTAGTTGAGTCCATTGCGCGGGAATTATCCATGTTCGAGGCGATTGCAGCATTTTTCATTGTTCTGAGCGTCGGAATTCTCATCGCCCATGCTTTGGACGCATTTCGAACCTGACGATCTTGGCGATTGGCCTGGGACGAAGGCTGGGTTCCGCCGTTGACCGCCGCGCGTCATGAGGTCCGGTCCATTCACCTCGGCCCGGATTGCTCCGAGGCGCCCGGCCATGTTCGGGATGCCAGCATCCTCTTCCATTCGGAGGCAGCGTAGTCTTCCCGTTGCCGGGTATGCCGCTGCTGATGGGCCTTGAAGCTTGCGACGCGCCGCTGGATTTCCTCGCGCTCCGATCCGCCCCAGTTCATCGGCTCCAGCCTCGCAGGTTCCGGCCGGATTGACCCGGGCTTCCCCATCGAGGAGGGCAACTGGGAACGCAGGCTGCGGGCGAAATCCATTGTCTCGGACACCAGCGCGTCCAGTTCCGCTTTCCAATCGCTCATGGCCGTTCCCCCCAATCCAATCTAGCGGGTTAACGCAGCCGCTGTCATCAGGGCCTGTGGATAACCGAAGCCACGCCGATGGACGTCAAGCAATGACCTCGATCCGGCGGCGATCGCACCGGTCTTCGAATGGCCGGCGTCGGCTATCGGCGGCTGGCCGAAATATCGGTTGGGCAGGTTTGGCAACCGTGTTGTGTCTGGCTGCGCTCTGATTTGAGCCAGACCGCCAAACCGATCAAGACAACAACCGTTGCAAATATTCTCGCCAGGCCGCTGTTACTCACGATCCCCCCGCCATCGACGTTTTTCTCCTTCGCCTTGCACCCGGACCAAGCGTCGGATGGCGGGTCAGAGAAAATCTCGCAGCCGCGCGAGCTCGGTAATATCTTCTCCCGACAGCACCGAGTTTACCAGCGGGAGTTGTGCCGACGTGTGAATTTCATACAGATGACGCGTGCCTGCAGGCTTGGCCATCAAATTCACGATGCACTGATCGAGCGTGCCATCGATGAGCAGATACGGGCCTCCCGACTCGGTGCGACGTTCGGAGCGAAGTGAAGGCCACTTACGAAGAACAGCCGGCGCGTCGAAATTGACTGGAGCTTCGGCTGGCTCCGCCGGTCCTGCGTTTTCCCGCGAGCCGGGCGATATGGAATCGCTGGCCATCGCTACCTCTTCGGCTTTCTCAATTTCTTGCCGAACATGTCTATTGCCACCAGGGTGCCGAGAAGCAAGGCGGCCAGCAGGGCATCGGTTCGGATCGCTACGCGGGACAGTCCCCAACCATGATGCGCGGCGTACCCCAACAGAAAAGCAACGACCAGCGCCGAAACACCGGCGCGAACGACAAAACCGATCTGCCAAATGTTCACGGCCGCCCGCATCCCACCATGCGTGTCACTTTCGCTTCACCTTCGGCCGATCAACCCGCACCTCCGAAATCTCCTCGGGCGTATCGGATGGACAAACCAGTCGAGCGCCAGGCCAGCGAAGTTGCTTGCGCTCCCCGGCCAAAGGAATGATGGCGCCTGGAACGCAGTGAACCACAAGCACAAGCTGGCCCTGCTGCTCGGTTGCTACCACGGCTGGCTACTATGTATCAAGCGACGCCACTGGATCGTCTCCGAGGTTCCTCATCAGAGAAGCAACGGAACTTACCCCGTCCGATGCCGTTCACTTCGGATAGAGGAGTTTCCGATGGCGAATAACAAGAATCCGAATGAGCAGCAGCCGGGCGAAAGGAAGCCCGGAAAGCACCATTATAATCCAGGCAACATGTCCGGAAAAACGGCGGACCTCTTCAAGGAAGACGGCGAGAAGCAGAACAACCTCGATACGATAGAAAGCCGGGAGCCGCCACCGCACGAACGCAAGAATCGTTGACCGCTTCGTTCACCGGGCGACCTGGCCAGATACTCGCCGGCTGCTGCTCCTGCTCCCCTGATTTAGCTAACCTGGATGCCGGCGGCGCGTAGTTGCTTGACTGCCGCCGTCTTCTGGGTGTCGGTGATACCCACCGGCCAGGTCAGATGGGACGTACGAACCTCGGCGTGGCGAACCAGAACCGCAACCTCTTTCTCGGTCGAACCGTCGGTGGTGACGGAATAGACCAGGACGCCGGCCGCGATCTGCGAGCCGTCGGTACCGCTCAAATTCAGCGCCACCACCTCGTCGGCTCCGCTCTCCCGGCGGACCTTGCCGACCACCTGACCGGCCACGAGCGTCTGATTGGGCGCCACGGCCAGCTTTTCACGCGAGAACCAGCCCGAGCCTTCGTAAGCGATAAAGGAACTGGGGTGGCGGCCTTCGGCGGCAACGGTGGAAGTCATTTGGATTTCTCTTCGAGTGCGGTGACATCAAGCCCACTCGCGGCAACCGCGTCAATGATCATCTCGATCAAACTGCGCGACGCCGGGAAGAATGGCGGCGAAAGCGTGGTCGTTCCTGCACGAAGCCTAATGGTTCGGCAGCGACATTGCCGTCCAGATGAACCATCCCGCCCCGATGATGATGAGGACCGCGATCGCGCCGAAGATCGCTTTCACGTAACCCTTCGAGGCATGGCGGCCGAGTCGCGACGCCGGGGAAGTGACGTTATCGGTGAGGCTGCGCCCGTCCGGCGGCCAGTCCCATTCATTCGGCATGAAGGTTCCTTCAATGGTATCGTTCCCACCGGCGCCCTGTCCGTCGCCGCGGGCGCGGCAAGGTTCGCCATGATGGGCAAACCGATCGAAAAAACCAAGGACTATTCCGGCGAGGCGGTTATCCGGCGCCGGTCGCGATGGGCGCGGGCAGCAGGCAGGGATGCACTGCTTCCGGAGCGCAAGGAGCGAGAGACATCGGCTCCTAGCGGGTCCACGCCGAAGTCCGCAGCGACTTCTTTGAGGCTCTCTACGAGGTCAATCGCTTCTGCGCGTCCCAAGTACTCGGCAGCATCTTCTATGAGGCCCCTCACCAGCACCTGATCGGTGCTGTCTCGGGCGAGACGAAGTGCCTGCTCTGCCTTGTCGCGAAGGTATAATGAATAGACCATGGGCTTCGCTCCTGCCTCAGACCAGCGAAATTTGCCGAATTAGGGAAATTTTTTTATCTTTGGGCAGGGAAAACTTTTTCTTATGGAGCTGAACTTCGCCTGGAAACCGGGCCAATCACAGCACCAAGAGCCATCATCGACCGGGTCCGGCCCGACCCGTGCGGGCCGCCGCAGATGGCCTTCTCGAGCTGCTCAGGATTTGTCGGGATGATCCTTCGGACCTGCTCTTGCAACAGCCGAATCTCTTTGATCCCTGAATCTCGCAATGGGTAGTCGCCAGCCGTGCCTGATCGCCATGACGCGGAGCCAGAAGCACGAAATCAGCGCCGCCGCCATAACGGGAGCGACGGGCAACTGCAGCATGTGCCCGACCACCACGATGGCTGCGGCGGCCAATGCCGCGACGGCATATAGTTCTGCGCGAAGTACGGTCGGAATCTCGGCGAGCAGCACATCACGTACCATGCCGCCGCCGATCCCGGTCACCATGCCAAGCACGATCGCCATGACGGGATTCATTCCGTGGGCCAACGCTTTCGATGCGCCTGTGACGGCGAACAGCGAGAGTCCCGCCGCGTCGAAAACAAGAACCGAGTTCGACATTCGCACGATCAAGGAAGAGAAATAGAAGGTGATGACGCCGGCAAAGAGTGACACGCCGAGATAGCGCCAGTCGTTGACCGCGCCGGGAGGAACAACGCCAATCAGAAGGTCCCGGGTGATGCCGCCCGAATTCGCCGCCGCGAATGACAGCACCAGAACGCCGAACAAGTCCAACTCCCGCTTGACGCCGGCCAACGCTCCGCTAAGCGCGAAGACGAAGGTCCCGATCAGATCGAGCACGAGCGGAAGCTCCTCCATGAAAATGGTCTTTCTGTTCAAGACAGTGACGAACGCGCCTTACCGTTGATGATGGGCATCTCCATCGAATGCTCAAAGCGGCACAGTTTTTCCCGATATCTTTCGAAGTTCAAGTAACTACTTTGAATGACGTCCCCGCGACCCTGGGACATCCCCCAGCGCTTCAATCTTGCATCTCACCTTTGATCGCAATTTCGATTGTCCATCTGCGCGCTTTGGCCGCAATGGCGGCAATGCCTTTAAGGGTTATGTTGGGGTCGCCATGATCCATATCCTCGACATCGATCCGCGTATCGCGCGGCATTGTCTACGCGCCGGTCGCCTGCATTCAGGTGTTTAGCCGGGCGGTAGCTGGCGCCGTCCGGATTACTTTCCCTCATCAAACAGCTTTGACGTGTGGCTCCCAATGTGGAGCCCGAACGAGGAGGCGTGCCCGTGCCCAACAGTTTTCTTCCGAACATCACCATTCCGGCATCTGATTTTCCCCGCTTGGAAAAACTGGCGCGGATGGCCGCGGAGCGAGATCGCGACCCGGATGCGCTCTTTCTGATGAGTGAAATCAAGCGTGCGGAGATCGTCCCGGACCGCGCGGCGCGACTGGATTCCATCGTCACCATGGGATCGTGGATGACGTTTTGGACAAATTGGGGGTTTCCGCGCGAGACAAGGCAGTTGGTGTATCCCGAAGATTACACGTCGGAGAAAACCGAGATTTCCGTGTTGTCGCCGCTGGGTGCCGCGGTAGTCGGTTTGCAGGTCGGAAGCGAAATCCCATTCTTCGCAGCCGGGCGCACCAACATCGTCAAGATCGATAGCGTGAGTCGGAGAAAGCCGAATGATGTCGTCTCATTCCTTCTCCGCGTGCCGATCGTCAATGACGGAGAGTTTGTTGATGATGATTATCCGGGACCGACAGCCGCTTGACGTGCAAGGAGAGAGCAATGAGCAAAATGAAACACAATGGCCGGACACATGAATTGTCGCTGCCTCCAATCGTACTCACCAGCAATGAAGCACGCCGCCTCAGCACGTTGGCCAATTCCAGCGTGGCACTCTTCCCTCGCGTGGCACATTTCCTCGCGCGGGAGACGGAACGTGCAAAGGTGGTCACGGACGACTGCGATCTGCGCGGCACAGTCCGGATGGGTTCGCATGTGCGCTATTGCGATGACAAAACCGGTGACATTCGAGATGTGGTGCTGGTGTATCCACACGAAGCCGATATCTCACTGAAACGCATCTCGGTTCTTACGCCGGTTGGAGCCGCACTCATTGGCTTGTCGGTTGGTCAGGCCATCGAATTCCAGACACCGGCGCATCACAGGCGCTCACTCAGGATTCTGGACGTGTCGGATTGAAAATAGGGAGTGTTGGTGTGCGCGACGTATCGATGAGAGAGGCTGTCCTCAATGTGATTTACTCGATGGTAGCCATAATCGTCTTCCTGGGCGGCTTGGCCTACGTTACGAGTGTCCTTTGATGCCGACGGCAACGGCGGTTCCCCGAGGATGGCGGGGTACCTGAGCCCTGCAGAGTTCCGACGTTCGAGGTGGATGGAGCAATCCGATCTTAGCGTGTCAATCGCTTTGGCGAGCGCCAGGCCGCGATGCAGGCAGCCTGCGAATCCATGCCGCCAAGGCAACCAACAAAAACCCCGCCGGTCATGCGTGGGGGGAACGCTCGGCGGGGCTCGCTTGGGGCGCCTCTGGTGAGGCAAGGCGATGATTTCACGTGGCTTGATCACTTGCCAATCACGTACCCGGGAAGGGTCAATCTGTCGCATCCAAGCTCGGCTATCGGCGCGCATCACCGATGCGGCGTGAATTCCCGAGCCATGGGACTGCTCAGGGATCGGCGACGTGCACCGCGCCCGGCCTGCGCAGATGAATGGTGGCGGTGCCATCGTCATAGACCTTTCGCCAGCCATCGAGATGGTCGAGCAATTTTGCCGCCGCGCTTTGCGTGCGCAGCAATGTCGCGTCGATTCTGTAGTCATTCAGCATGGTGAAGAATTGATCCGGCTCGATCAATTCGCTTGCGAGGTGATGGTCGACCACAAATTTCTTGCCGAACAATTCGGTGCGGCCGTCGATGAAAGTCGGTACATCGTTGGCGATCAGATAGCCGCCGAAATCGTAATCGTTGAATACGCGGCTGACATGAAGGCGCTTCAATTCGGCGACCGCGGCGACTGGCGAGTTTCGGTCGGCCGGGGCAAAATGTCCGAGT
>DASUIA010000107.1:0-2616 GCA_036273255.1 Bradyrhizobium sp. | reverse complement strand
AGGACCATGCTGAGCAGGCCACGCTCCGAGTTGGAGTTGACGGCGAGATCGAGCACCGGGTTCGGCTGAATGACGCCGTTGATCACCCGCTTGATCTGGCCTGATGCCTTCTCCAGCACGAGAAAGTCGTTGGCCGCCAGGAACACGATGCCGATCGGCTGACTGATCCCGGCGTTCAGCACCGTGGTCACCTGGAGATTGGGATCCAACACGACCAGCGGGGTCGTGTCGGCGCGGACCGGAACAGCATGAATGGTCATGGCGCCGAGCACAGCAACGACTGCTGCGCAGCGATGCGCCGTTAGCAGGCACTGACCCCGCCAGCCGACCAGCAACGCCAGGGCTGTGCCGAACAGAAGTATCGACGCCGGCTCCGGTATCTGGACTTGATCAAAGCGCACATTGTCGACACCCAGCTGAAACGGGGACACGTTGTCCGTCTCTGCGAAACGCAAACGGAGCGTTTCGCCCACGTGCGCCGCCAAGAGGGCGGTGATGTCCGTCGTAATGGTGTTGTATCCGCTGATTAGCGGATCCCCCACTTTTGTCTGATACAGATTGAGGAGGACGTCCCCAGCGGCGACGCTAAACGGGTCTGCGGTGGTTGTTAGGATATCCACCCGCGCCTGCTGGTTCAGAGTGGGTGTGCTGAAATCCAGAGAAGCCGGCGTAGCAAAGCCGGTAAAGCCACCTTCGAGGCTCGCGCGGTTGCCGATGAAGAACGCAAAGCTTAGCGCCGCGCTCCCCGCCGTCGCCGTAAAGTCCTGGTAAAGGATGTGTGACCCCGGGCCTAGCGCGTCGGTCATAGCTGCCGTTGTACCTTGCGGCGGCGCCGGCACCATATTGCCGCTAACCGGGCTCACGGTTCCAGACTGGCTAGAAAAGGTCCCGTCGCTGCCTACCTGATCAGCCCTCGTCCAGGAGGCCAATCCCGACTCGAAGCCGCCATTGGATATGATCGGCAAGGCGTGGACTGCGGATGTGGCAGCAAAGTCTAACGCGACAGCGGCGGCCGCTAAAATCATGACGCGGATTGATGTCTTCATCGGACGGTGCTCCCCCTGAGTCGGCCAAGCCGTTTTAAGGGCTCGTACCGGAGATCGGTCGCATGGCCTTATGGCCAACCTTCAATTTTAGGACGCCCCCGTGGGCGGATTATTCACGTAAGAACTAAATTTGAAAAACCATCGACATTATTCTACTCATCAGAGGTCCCGGGTGAAGCACAATTTTGAGCCCGTTAAGTTGCATGTCGGCTCGGGTATGTGGCGGGCGTCTGGCGCCGCGGCAAGCGTCCCCTCGCGCGTGTGAGGAGGGGGTTTCCGCCCCAGCGGAGCAGCCGACCAAATTCGACTGGTCGTCAATCTCAAAACCGCCAAGACGCTTGGGCTGACGGTACCGCCACCGACCCTCGCGCGCGCCGGCGAGGTCATCGAATAGCAGCGCCGCCTTCGCAGCGCCGTATTGGCCTGACATCGCGAGCTGGGGCAACCAACCGGAGATCGACGCGACATTGATGACCGCAGCGCCTGGTCGGCCTTGCAGGTGCGGTAAAGCCAGGCGCATCATGCGTACGGTCTGGACCAGGTTCCGTTCCAGCGCGCCGCGCCAGTCGTCATCAGTGCTGTCGGCAATGCGCGCGCCCCCGCCGGCCCCGCCGACATTGTTGACCAGAATGTCGATGCCGCCAAAGGCTGCAACGGTGGCCCGGATCAGCCCGCGTGCGTGATCGGGATTGCCGACATCCCCTGCGTGAGCCGCAACCTCGGCGCCGGTCGTCCGCAGGACCGTTTTCCGCTTCTCGCAGTTGCTCGATCGAGCGCGCCGACAGCATGACGCGGCAACCCTCGGTGGCAAACGCTTTGGCCGTCGCCAAACCGATACCGCGGCTGGATCCGGTAACGAGGGCTACCTTGCCGGCCAGTTTGAAATCCATAACGTCGTCCTGTACGCCTTAATGCGGTGCACGTGCGTTGCGTCCGGCGATCCAGGACTTCACCTGGTCGTAGCAGTTGGCGAGATAGTACTCGGCGATGTCGTCGGCGGTGGTGGCCCAGACGCGGTCATGCCCGAGGATGTAGCTGAGCGCCTCTCGAGATGCTTGGCGGCATTTGGCCGGCCGATATTATGCGGGTGCAGCGACAGACACATGACGCGGCCGTTCTCCGCGCCCTCGCGATAGAGCGTATCGAACTGGTCCCTGATCATCTGCTGGAAATAATCGGCCTCGCGGTTCCAAGCGAGCATGCCGGCGTCATTGGTCTGGCCGGTATAGGGCACGAAGATGAATTTCTGGCCGCCGCGGACATTGATCGGCCAGGGCTGGTCGTCGATGATCCATGACGTGTGATAGAGGCAGCCCGCCTCGGCCATCAGATCGTCCGTCCGCACTGTGTAGCCGGCGCCGCCGCCGAGCCGTCCTTTGACGCGCTTGCCGGTCATCTCCTTGAGATGGGTAATGAAGTCCTGCCAATAGGCGCGCTCCTGCTCCTCCGTCAGGTCGTAGATCGGCCGGCTGTTGTAGAGACCGTGCGCCATGTAGTCCCAATCGGCGGCGATCATCGCATCCTTGATTTCCAGGAAATGGTCCAGGATCTCAAGGTTCAAGCAGCAGCA
>DASUIA010000106.1:0-2180 GCA_036273255.1 Bradyrhizobium sp. | reverse complement strand
CACATTCATTTATGCCGGACACATTGCCCAGTAAGGAATTCGATACCTTCGAGGGGTTTCCGGGGAACTGACGCAAGTATTGATCGCGCTTTGGCTTCACGGCTGTCAATAACTTTGGCTCCTAAGTGAAAAATCACCAGTATGCCTCCTTCATCTCCATATTCTTAGGCTTCTGACCCAACTTGAACAGTTAGCGGGGGTGGCGATCCGGTAAGTGATTGATTTGCCGTGGCACGGAGGGTCGATTTTTGGATCTCGTCCGATAGTGTAGTGGAACATTTGCAGTGGTATCACTGGAATTGCTTGATTTATTTGTCGGACACGCGGACAACACATGGGATGTACGTCCGCGAGAAGACGGCCCGAGGCCACACCTATCTCTACCTCGTCGAGAGTGAGCGCGAGGGCGGCCGTGTCCGCCAGCGCATTATCCGCGCGCTCGGCCGCAAGGACGTGCTGCTGGCGAGCGGCGAACTGGAGCGTCTGGCCGCTTCCCTGATACGGCATTGCGACCGTGCGATTATCCTGTCCGACATGGAGGCGGGTCGCATCGCCTGCATCCGCATTGGCGGGCCACTGCTGTTTGGGCGGCTCTGGGAACGGCTCGGCATTGCCGAAGTGCTGGGCCAGCTGCTCACGGACCGCGGTTTTGAGTTTGCCGTCGAGCGCGCCGTCTTCGCCAGCGTCCTGCATCGGCTGTTCGTATCGGGCTCGGATCGTAGCTGCGAGAAATGGATGGCCGACTACCGGATCGCCGGGATTGAGGAACTGCAACTGCATCACTTCTACCGGGCGATGGCTTGGCTGGGCGAGGAGATCGCCCCGGCCGGCGCCGACGCGCTGGCACCGCGCTGCATCAAGGACCTGATCGAGGAGCGCCTGTTCGAGCGCCGCCGGGATCTGTTCAGCGATCTTTCATTGGTCTTCATGGACACGACCAGCCTGTCGTTCTACGGCGCCGGCGGCGAGAGCCTGGGGGCTTATGGCCACTCGAAGGACCATCGCGCCGACCTGAAGCAGATGATCCTGGCGGTCGTCATCGACGGCGAGGGGCGGCCGATTTGCACCGAGATGCTGCCGGGAAACACGGCCGATGCGACTGTGCTGTTGCCGGTCGTCGACCGTCTGCGCGAGCGCTTTCACATCGGCCGGGTATGCGTCGTCGCCGACCGCGGCATGATCTCGGCCGCCACGATCACGGCGCTGGAAGAGCGCAAGCTGGAATACATTCTCGGCGCCCGCGAGCGCAGCACCGCCGTCGTCCGCCGTCTTGTGCTCGAGGACGAGCAGCCCCTGACGCCGCTGCTCGTCGATCGCGCGCGGGGCGAGACCCAGCTCTTCGTCAAGGAGGTCAAGCTCGGTGCGGCACGCTACATCCTGTGCCGCAACGAGGCCGAGGCGGAACGCGAGCGCAACGAGCGGCAGGCGATCGTCGCCGGGCTCAGCAAGCAGCTCGCGCGCGGCGACAAAGCGCTGATCGGCAATTCCGCCTACCGCCGCTACCTGCGCCGGACACCAAGCGGGGATGGCAAGCCCGGCCCGGCCTTCGAGATCGACCCCGGCAAATTGGCCGAGGAGGCACGCTTCGACGGCGTCTTCGTGCTGCGCACCAATGCCCGGGTCACGCCACTGCAGGCGGTGTTGCGCTACCGCGATCTGCTGCAGGTCGAGGATCTGTTCCGCCGCGCCAAGGCGATCCTGCGCACCCGCCCGATCTCTCATTCCAGCGACGCCGCTATCCGCGGCCATGTGTTCTGCTCGTTCCTCGCCCTGATGCTGCAGAAGGAGCTGGCCGATCTGTGCCACGGTCACGGGCTGGTTATCGAATGGGCCGATCTGCTACGCGACCTCGACCGCTTGCAGGAGGCGACGATCGAGAAGGACGGCACAGCCATCACCGCCCGCACTGCCGTCGCCGGCCAAGTCGGCAGCGTCTTCCAGGCCGCCGGCATCGCCCTGCCGCCCAATCTGCACGAGCGCGCCGCCTGACCTGACACCCCCTCGGCAGACCGGCTGTAGTGCTAACACTGAAAATCGGTGTCGTAACCTATTGTGCCTTCGTCACTTTTTCTGCGGCACTGTTGAAGTCGGGCCTGACGCGAGTAGAGCAAGTGGCGACCCGGCGCATCGCTTATTTAGATCCCAGTGAGCTCCATGAGTACCGCGCAGCGGCGTGCTAG
>DASUIA010000105.1:0-5155 GCA_036273255.1 Bradyrhizobium sp. | reverse complement strand
CCTCGATGTCCGCGACGTCGAACTCGATCCAGGCGCTGGGCGTGGGTACATCACTGGGCCATTGCGGTACGCCGAAGCAGGAGGCCGCCGCCTTGTAAAGCGGCCAGAGCGCGAAATGCTTTACCCCGTCCACATTGCCGGTGTGCAAGTAGTCAGGTTCGGCAGTTTCGGCTTCCAGCTTCAGGCCCAACGTGTCCCGATAGAGCGCCGCGCTCTTATCGACGTCGCGCACAATGGGTCCGAAGCCCGCGACAAACAGCACTTCGATATCCGTAGTCATCGGCACTCTCCGACCGTCGTCACCCGGCCGCGGCATCGCCGGTGAGCGCGCCGTCCAGCGCGCCGGCACCCGCGCCGATCGCGCCGCCGCTGATGGCGCGGGCTTCCTGCGACGTGCCGCAACCTGCCCGCATCGGGGCGACGACGCCCACCGCCAAGCCGCACGCCACGCTCATCATCTCCTCCGCCCCTGTTCACGGCATTGGCTGTAGAACAGAACGGTTTTCGCCTTCGTTCCGCGCGCAAAGGGATGGCAGAGGAATGTCGCGTCAAGGCGCCGCAATATCCCGAGTGAGCTACATCACAGGCGCACCCGCCGGGCGGCCTCATTCTATCTGGCGCAGGGCGCTGCGAGACTGATCGCCGCGCCGTCACGGACGGTGCTATGGGCGACCACGAGATCATGCGCAGCATGGCTGTCGACTACCGGCGCGCCGCGGAAGACGCCGCCGATCCCGAGCGCCGCGACCGCCTGGCCGGACTCGCCGAGTATTGTCAGAAAATGGCCGTGGCCATGGAACGCTGCGGCGCGACCGGGCCCCGCCACGCCGGTGCGAAGCGGCCCAGCAAGCCGGCAGGCTGACGGCTTAGCTCGCGATCCCTCCCCGGTGGACGGTGCGCACATAATCGGCGGGCTCGGTCTCGCCCGGAGGCCGTTACAAACCGCATCGTCACATCAAGTCCGCCCCTCGCGACCCGGCAGCTCGGCCTGGGAACCGGAGAGAACGGCGCGTGTTTCATCCTGGTTGTTGCTGTGTCGCGGAACGGGTATGTGCCGCGGGCCACCGATTCGCCGAGCGCACGGCCCTCGCCGCCCTCGTCAGACGCCATGCAAGTTGAGGGCGACCGGCACGGCCGTGGCTGGTCTGCGCGATCATCTAAACCCTGGAGGCAAATGGCGATGGACACTCGCACCCTCACACCTGCCGCCACGCTCGCTCGGACGGCCAAGACGCCGTTCCCCGGCGAAAGCGCCGAATACCGCAAGGCCCGTGAGGCGTTGCTCGCCGAGGAAATCGAATTTCGGCGCCATATGACGCAGCTCGCCGAGCAGCGACGCGCCCTGCCGCCGGGCCCCGTCATCGCCAAGAGCTACCGCTTCAAGGATGCCAATGGCGCCGAGGTCGGTCTTATGGACCTGTTCGGCGACCACGACACGCTGGTCACCTATTTCTGGATGTACGGGCCGCAACGCGAGCGCCCCTGCCCGATGTGCACCAACTGGCTCGGCGCGGTAAACGGCAACGCGGCCGACATCAAGCAGCGTGTGGCGCTGAAGATTCTCGGCCGCTCAGCGGTCGCGCGCCAGCTGGCCTTCGCAACCGAGCGCGGCTGGCGCCATCTCGATTTCGTGCAGACGGTCGGCGATGACTACGCGAAGGACCTCGGCGTGCTGACGCCGGACGGCTGGGAATACCCGGCGCTCATTGTCTACCGGCGCGACGCCGACAATGTCCGGCTATTCTGGGCGAGCGAGATGGCCAAGGACATGGCCGATCCGGGTCAAGACCCGCGCGATGCGCCGGACATCGCATCGCTGTGGTCGATCCTCGACCTGACGCCCGGCGGGCGCGGCACGGACTGGTACCCCAAGCTGAGTTATTGAGGGCGTTCGGCGCAAAGCCTTCTATCCGTCCGTGGCCGGGATGGACTGATGCTCGTGCGTGATGCGCCAGTCGCCGCCGAGCCGCCGCAGTCCGATTGTCAGCCGGAAGGCGAAACCGCCCGGCGCCGGCCCCGCGCCGCATCGCATGCCGGCGAAGGCGACGCGACATCGTCGCCGGCGGTGATGGTGAGCTCCTCGACCGGCTGTCGACGAGCTGTGACGGCTTGTGGTACTTGAAGAACAAGTCCCACGTCTTCTTGTATTCCGCCATTCCTTTCGATTGCAGCGGCGGCGGAAGGTCGAACATCACGATGTCCTGCCCGTGATCGGCGAGGATGCCCGGCAGATCGGGCCGCCGGACAGCGTCCGCCCACGGCGGAAATCGAGGATATTCGTGAGCTTGTGCCCGCAGGGCGATGAAACTGGCCGAGGCGAGGTGTGCTACAAGACGAAGGGGGAGGTGGAGGCGTCATGATGAGAGTGCGCGTTGCCGGCTTTTCGGTCTCGCTCGACGGTTTCGGAGCAGGGCCTGAGCAAAGTCTTGAAAATCCGCTCGGCAAGCGCGGGCTGGAACTGCACCGGTGGTTCTTCGGCACGCGCACCTTCCGCGCTATGACCGGCGAGGGCGGCGGCTCGGACGGCGTCGATGAGGCCTACGCACACCGTTCGATGGACGGGTTCGGCGCCTTCATCCTCGGCCGCAATATGTTCGGGCCGATCCGCGGTCCCTGGCCGGACGAGAGCTGGAAAGGCTGGTGGGGCGACAATCCGCCCTATCACGCGCCGACCTTCGTGCTGACGCACCATGCGCGCAATCCGATCGAGATGGACGGCGGCACCACCTTCATCTTCGTGACCAAGGGCGCCGAGGCGGCGCTGGACCAGGCGAAACGCGCCGCCAATGGCCGCGACGTGAAGATCGGCGGCGGCGTCGCGACGGTGCGTCAATATCTTCGCGCCGGGCTCATCGACGAGCTGCATTTCGCCTTGTCTCCGACCGTGCTCGGGCAAGGCGAAGCGATGTTCGCCGGGATCGACCTGCCGGCGCTCGGCTACCGCGTCACCGAACATCAGGCGACCGAGCACGCCACCCACATCGTTCTCAGCCGGTAGGAGCTGCCATTGGAGGGGGACACTCATTCCCACTCGACCTCGAGCACCGCGACCGCCGAACAAATCTGCCCAGGTGTGCAATAGTCGCACTGATATCCGTCGTGCTTCACGAAGGTAGCCTGCATTGGGTGCAGATGTTGCGGCGTGCCCAACCCTTCGATCGTCGTGATGGTGTCGCCCTCGTGCATGACCGCGAGAGTGAGGCAGGAATTGATGCGCCGCCCACCGACGATTACCGTGCATGCGCCGCATCGACCGTGGTCGCACCCTTTCTTGGTGCCGGGAAGATGCAAGCCCTCGCGCACCGCATCGAGCAGCGTGGTCCGCGTGTCGAGCGCGAGCTCGCGGGCCATGCCGTTCACCGTGAAGGATACCTTCGCGATGGACGGCACTCCCATGGCGGCAGCCTGTGCGCTGACTGCGGGAGCCCGGGCACCGGCAACCGACGGCGCCGCCGTGACCGCCATTGAGGCGGCGGTCCCGATCAGCAGGTCACGCCGGGAGACTCCGAACTCGCTGGGACTTCGCATGTCGTGCTTCATCCTTTCGCTGAGATAGCAGTTCGCCAGTTTTTCCGACTAGGCGTCGATCATGCCGAGCGCTGCTTTTTGGAGCCGCTCGCCTTCGACGGGAATGCGCGACAGAGCCATCTCGATCTCCTGTATGTCGGCCTGAGTGAGTACGACATCGGTCGCTCTGAGATTCTCTTCCAGACGATGCAGCTTGGTCGTCCCAGGAATCGGCACGATCCACGGCTTCTGCGCCAGCAACCACGCTAGTGCGAGTTGCGCGGGAGTCGCTCCCTTGCCGTTCGCGATTCCCTTCAGGACCTCGACCAAGGCCATGTTGGCCGCGCGAGCTTCTGAAGAAAAGCGGGGGCCATTGGCGCGGAAGTCCGAAGGGTCGATCTTGGTCTCGGCCGTGATCGCACCCGTCAGGAAGCCCGCACCGAGAGGACTCCACGGAACGAAGCCGATACCGAGTTCTTCGCAGGCAGCAAGGATGCCGTTGTGTTCAACGTCCCTCGTCCAGAGTGAATATTCGCTCTGAACGGCGGCTACCGGATGAACGGCGTGCGCGCGACGGATCGTCTGGGCGCTCGCTTCTGAAAGCCCGAAACGTTTGACCTTGCCTTGCGCGATGAGTTCACCGACTGCGCCGGCTACCTCTTCGATCGGCACCATGGGGTCGACGCGGTGCTGATAGAGAAGGTCGATCGTGTCGACCTTCAGGCGGGTCAGGCTGCCGTTAACGGCTTTTCGGATGGTCTCGGGACGACTGTCCAAGCCCGTACGACCGCCTTCAGGATTCAAGCCGAAACCGAACTTTGTCGCGATGATCACCTGGTCCCGGAAAGGGGCGAGGGCGTCGCCGACCAGTTGCTCGTTGATGTAAGGCCCGTAGACCTCCGCGGTGTCGAAGAATGTCACGCCGCGTTCAACAGCAGCTTGGACCATCCGGACGCCTTCGGAGTGCTCGAGCGGTCGACCGTAAGTAGTGTTCAGCCCCATGCAGCCGAAGCCGAGGGCCGAAACCTTCATATCTCCGAGCATTCGTGATTTCATCTCGACACCTATCGTCGTGTTGGTCGGACAGCCCGTCCTCAACAAGCAACATAAGTCAGAGACTTTATTTCGATTAGATGGTATAATGTGTATGGGCCTATGTCAGGAATGGATAAATGCGTCGGCAAGATTTTGGGGAGCTGAACGCCTTTATGGTCGTGGCCAAAGAGCGGAATTTCACGCGTGCGGCCGCCAAGCTGGGCACGTCTCAATCGACGCTCAGCCAGACCATTAACCGACTTGAGGCGCGCCTTGGCCTTCGGCTTCTCACGCGCACGACAAGGAGCGTGGCACCGACCGAGGCCGGTGAGCGGTTGCTGGAAACCTTGCAGCCTGCCTTCGAAGATATCGACAGCAAGCTCGCCGCGCTTACAGAGCTAAGAGAGAAACCCGCCGGGGTCGTCCGTATCAACGCCACTGAGCACGTCGCGCAGACCGTCCTCTGGCCTACGCTCAGGCGACTACTGCCGAACTATCCGGACATAGAAGTCGAGCTCGTCGGCGAGGCAGCCCTGACAGATATCGTTGCCGGTCGATATGACGCGGGCGTCAGATTGGGGGAACTCCTAGACAAGGACATGATTGCTGTGCG
>DASUIA010000104.1:0-10925 GCA_036273255.1 Bradyrhizobium sp. | reverse complement strand
TGAGAATACCGTGGCTGATGGTGAACCAGACGCGGCTTTCCGCACGCGCCGCGGTGCCGACCGCGCTCTTGGCACTCGACGTCCAGCGTGGCGGAATGCCGGGCGCCCCGGGCGGGGCCGTGAAGTCGGTCAATCGTCGCTGTCCTTGCGCAAGAGAGATCAAGCCGCCTTAGCCTTACGAACACGGCATTTCACGGTCCAATCACAATGTCGGTCAAGGCTACCGAAGTGTGAATTCGATCACAAATGAACCAGTCGCGTCGCCCTATCCTCGGGCGCACCGGAACAGGAGTGATGGTGATGACCCCGACTTTGTGGACGCGCAAGCAGATCGCGGTCCTTGTGGCGATCTCAACGGTGGCCTGTGCGGTTCTCTTTCTGGCCATCGGATGGACCAGCCCGAAGCCGTTTGCCAGCGATGTCCTGAACACCCAATGGCAATGCACCAGAACGGCAGGGATTCTCACGGTCTGTACCAAGAAGCACGCATAGCGGGCGCTTCCGGCGCAAGCCGCGCCCGCTCGATCACTGCTGGTTCTGCATGTGCTTCAGCTCGTCGACCAGAACCCTGGTGTTCTCGCTGTAGTCGATGGGCACGGCGATCAGGTGGACGCCGCCGGCGGCAAACGCTTCCTCCAGCGCCGGCACCAGCCCCGACGCCGTGGTGACCCGCCGGCCCTGCGCGCCATAGGCTGCGGCATAAGCGACGAAGTCGGGATTGCCGAAGGTCATGCCCCAGTCGGCGAAATCGTCGACGGCCTGCTTCCAGCGGATCATGCCGTAGGCGTGATCCTCGATGATGAGGACGACGAGATCGAGCTTCAGCCGTCTCGCGGTTTCGAGTTCCTGGCTGTTCATCATGAAGCCGCCGTCTCCCGCAACGACCAGCACGCGACGTCCGGGATAGAGCAGGGCCGCCATCATCCCGGAAGGCAGGCCGGCTCCCATGGTCGCCAGCGCATTGTCGAGCAGCAGCGTATTGGCGATTTCGGTGCGGTAGTTGCGCGCAAACCAGATCTTGTACATCCCGTTGTCGAGCGCCACGATCCCGTCGGGCGGCATGACTTGCCGCACGTCATGCACGATACGTTGCGGCGTCAGCGGGAAGCGATCCTCCCGCGCCCGATCGGTGATGTGACCGAGGATATCCCGGCGTAGCGCCACCCAGTCCGGGTTGATCCTGAGCTTGCCTACCAGCCGGCCGGCGAGCAGCCCGAGGCCTTTCGCAATGTCACCGATTACCTCGACCTGCGGGAAATACACCTCTTCGACCGTCGCCGGCACGAACCCGATATGAACGACCTGGTGCCGGCCCTGCGTCATCAGGAACGGCGGCTTTTCAACGGTGTCATGCCCGATGGTCACGATCAGATCCGCACGATCGATCGCCTGGTGAACATAATCGCGTTCGCTCAGCGCGGCGGTGCCGAGATAGAAATCCGAAGCGCCGCCGACCGCGCCCTTCCCCATCTGGGTGTTGAAGAAGGGGATGCAGACGCGTTGCACGAATTCGGACAGCGCCGGCGCCAATTGAGGCCGGCTTGCGCCGGCGCCGAACATCAGCAGCGGAAATCTGGCCGTCAGGATCAGTTTGGCGGCGCCCGCGATGGCGTCTGGCGATGGAACCGGAAGCTCCGCGACATGCACCGGCACCAGCGCCGCGTCGTCGGCCTGTTCGCGGGCGACGTCTTCGGGCAATTCGAGATGGACCGGACCCGGACGCTCCTCTGACGCAATGCGGAAGGCATTGCGGACAAGGGTCGGAATACTCGAGGCGCTGACGATCTGCTGTGACTGCTTGGTGAGCGGACGCATCGCGGCAACGATGTCGACGATCTGGAAGTGCGCTTGCCGGCTTTGCCGGATGGCCTTCTGGCCGGTGATCAGCACCATGGGCATGCTGCCCAGATAGCCGTAGGCCGCGCCGGTGACGAGGTTCAGCGCGCCCGGTCCCAGCGTGCTGAGCGCGACCCCCGGCGCTCCCGTGAGCCGCCCATGGGTCGCAGCCATGAAGGCCGCAGGCTGCTCGTGGCGGGTCACCACCAGTTCGATCGAGGACCGCCGGAGACTTTCGACGACATCGAGATTCTCCTCGCCGGGTACCCCGAAGATTCGATCGACACCTTCGTTTTCGAGGGCAGCAACGAGAACATCCGAACCCTTCATTTTCGATCCCCGCATTGATCGGGCAGACGTGGTACCATCAGCCTAGCACATCCCGGAACCACGGAACCTTGGCGTCGTTGTTCAGCCGCCGGATTCCGTGAAACATTGCCGGCTCATCCGCACACCGTTCGAGGCGACACCGATGGCCATTGCAGCATTGTCCGGTTGGACCAGCGAACAGAAACACGTGGTTGCGGCGAGCTTTCTCGGATGGTCACTGGACGCGTTCGATTTTTTCCTGCTGGTGTTCGTGCTGAAGGACATCGCCGCCGAATTCCATACCGATATCTCGAATGTGACGCTCGCCATCCTGCTGACGCTGGCGATGCGGCCGATCGGCGCCTTCATCTTCGGCCGCGCCGCCGACCGCTGGGGGCGCCGTCCGACCCTGATGATCGACATCCTTTTGTATTCGGTGCTCGAATTCGCTTCCGGCTTCGCGCCCAGCCTGACGGTGCTGATCGTGTTGCGGGCGTTGTATGGTGTTGCGATGGGCGGCGAGTGGGGCGTCGGGGCTTCGCTCACCATGGAAACCATCCCGCCGCATGCGCGCGGATTCGTTTCCGGCCTGCTGCAATCGGGCTACCCGGCCGGCTACTTCATGGCGTCGATCGTCTATGGCGTGCTGTTTCCCTATATCGGCTGGCGCGGCATGTTCATGGTCGGCGTGATCCCGGCCTTGCTCGTGTTCTACATTCGCCGCAACGTTCCGGAATCGCCGAGCTGGAGCAAGGAGGCCGCCGTCGAGCGCGGCAGCACGCTGGCGGTGCTGCAATCGCACTGGCGGCTCGGAATCTATGCGGTGATCTTGATGACGGCGTTCAATTTCTTCAGCCACGGCACCCAGGATCTCTATCCGACATTCCTGCAGGTAGAACACAAGCTGACGCCGCATGTCGTCGGCATCATCGCCGTGATCTACAATATCGGCGCGATCTGCGGCGGCATCCTGTTCGGAACGCTGTCGGAGCGGCTCGGCAGGCGGCGCTGCATCATCATTGCGGCGCTGCTCTCCCTGCCGGTGATCCCGCTGTGGGCGTTCTCAAACAGCCCCGTGCTGCTCGCAATCGGCGCTTTCCTGATGCAATTCACGGTACAGGGCGCCTGGGGTATCGTCCCGGTGCATCTCAACGAGCTGTCGCCGGACACCGCGCGCGGCACATTTCCCGGATTCGTCTATCAGCTCGGCAACCTGCTGGCCTCGGTGAACGCGACGCTGCAAGCCGGCATCGCCGCACATTACGGCGGCAATTACGGCCTCGCCCTTGCCGTCGTCGCCGGCTCGGTCGCCGTCATCATTGTCGTACTGACAGCCGTCGGCACCGAGGCCAAGGGCATCGCGTTCGCGCGGGCAAAGCTGGCAACCTAGTCTATGGCGTTTTCGAGCGAAGCGGGTGGCGGTTCGCGTGAAGAAAACGCGTCAAAACAAAAAGCTAGGCGTACCGCCCATGACAATGCTTGTATTTCTTGCCGGAGCCGCACGGGCAGTCTTCGTTGCGGCCGACCTTGCCCCAGGTCGCGGGATTTTTCGGATCGCGGGCGGCGGTCGCCGCCGGCACCAGCGAGACGCCCGCGAATGCCAGTTCGTCCTCGCCGGTATTGGGGTCGAATTTGTGCGCCTCCATCTGCGGCAGTTCCGGCTGCTGCTCTTCCGGCGGCACGATCTCGACCCGCATCAGTTGCGCGGTCACGGCCTCGCGCAGATGGGCGATCATCGCCTCGAACAGGCTGAACGCTTCCGATTTGTATTCCTGCAGCGGATCGCGCTGGCCGTAGCCGCGCAGGCCGATCACCTGGCGCAGATGATCGAGCATGATCAGATGCTCGCGCCACAGATGATCCAGCGTCTGCAAAAGGATGGTCTTCTCGACGTAGCGCATCACGTCGGGACCCCACTGCGCCACCTTGGCTGCCATGTGCTCGTCGACGCGGGCCTCGATGCGTGACAGCAGCTCCTCGTCGGCGATGCCTTCTTCCTTGGCCCATTGATCGACCGGCAGATCGATGTCGAGCACGCGCTTGAGCTCGTCCTTCAGGCCCGCGACGTCCCATTGTTCGGCATAGACGTGTTCGGGCACGTGCTTGGTGACGACATCCTCGACAAAGGCGTGGCGCATGTCGGCCACGGTCTCGGCGACGCTGTCGTCCTTCATCAGATCGACGCGCTGGTCGAAAATGACCTTGCGCTGGTCGTTCTGGACGTTGTCGAACTTCAGGAGATTCTTGCGGATATCGAAGTTGCGGGCTTCGACCTTCTGCTGCGCCTTCTCCAGCGCCTTGTTGATCCAGGGATGGATGATCGCCTCGCCGTCCTTGAGGCCGAGCCGGGTCAGCATGCTGTCGAGCCGGTCGGAGCCGAATATCCGCATCAAATCGTCTTCCAGCGACAGGAAGAATTTGGATCGTCCGGGATCGCCCTGGCGTCCGGATCGGCCGCGCAACTGGTTGTCGATGCGCCGCGATTCATGGCGCTCGGAGCCGATGATGTAGAGCCCGCCCGGCCGGGTCGCGGTTTTCGCCGACTTCGCGCCCTTTGCCGGCTCGACCTCGATGGTGTCCTCGGCCTTCAGCACGATGTTGCGGAAACGTTCGACGTCGGCCTTGATGCGCTCGATCCTGGCGGCCTTCTCGGACTCGTCGGTAATGCCGGCGGTCTCGTGCTGGATCCGCATTTCCAGCGACCCGCCGAGCTTGATGTCGGTGCCGCGGCCGGCCATGTTGGTCGCGATCGTGATCGCGCCGGGCACGCCGGCTTCGGCCACGATGTAGGCTTCCTGCTCGTGGAAGCGCGCGTTCAGCACCGCGAACAGCTTTGCCGGCTTGCCGGCGCGCGCCGCGGCATATAGCTTCTCCATGGCGTTTTCGTTGCCGAAATCGATCTGCTTGTAGCCGTGCTTCTTCAGATAGTCGGCGAGCACCTCGGACTTTTCGATCGAGGCGGTGCCGACCAGCACCGGCTGCAGCCGGGCATTGGCGCGTTCGATCTCGGTCAGGATCGCGGCGTATTTCTCGTTCTGGGTGCGATAGACCTCGTCATCCTCGTCGAGCCGGGCCACCAGCACATTGGTCGGGATTTCCACCACTTCGAGCTTGTAGATGTCGAACAGTTCGTCGGCCTCGGTCGCTGCCGTACCGGTCATGCCGGCTAGCTTCTCATACATCCGGAAATAGTTCTGGAAGGTGATCGAGGCCAGCGTCTGGTTTTCCGGCTGAACCTGCACATGCTCCTTGGCTTCCAGCGCCTGGTGCAGGCCCTCGGAATAGCGCCGGCCCGGCATCATGCGGCCGGTGAATTCGTCGATGATGATGACCTCGTCGTCGCGGACGATGTAGTCCTTGTCGCGCGTGAACAGCGTATGGGCGCGCAACGCCTGGTTGATGTGGTGAACGACGGAGACGTTCTCGACGTCGTAGAGTGTTTCGCCCTTGAGCTGGCCGGCGTCGCGCAGCAGCGTTTCGATCTTCTCCATGCCGGCTTCGGTCAGCGTCACCGTGCGCTGCTTCTCGTCGACCTCGTAATCGGTCTTGTCGAGCCGGGGAAAGAAAGTGTCGATGTTGTTGTAGAAATCCGAGCGGTCGTCGAGCGGGCCGGAGATGATCAGCGGCGTGCGCGCCTCGTCGATCAGGATCGAGTCGACCTCGTCGACGATGCCGTAGAAGTGGCTGCGCTGGACCATGTCTTCCAGGCGGTACTTCATGTTGTCGCGGAGATAGTCGAAGCCGTATTCGTTGTTGGTGCCATAGGTGATGTCGCACCCATAGGCCTGCTTGCGCTCGGCATCGTCGAGGCCGTGGACGATCACGCCGGTGGTGAGGCCGAGGAAACTGTAGATCTGGCCCATCCAGGCGGAGTCGCGCCGGGCGAGATAGTCATTGACGGTGACGACGTGGACGCCCTTGCCGGCCAGGGCGTTGAGATAGACCGCGAGGGTCGCGACCAGCGTCTTGCCTTCGCCGGTCTTCATCTCGGCGATATCGCCTTCGTGCAGCACCATGCCGCCGATCAACTGCACGTCGAAATGGCGCTGTCCGAGCGTCCGCTTGGACGCCTCGCGGACCGTGGCAAAAGCGGGAACCAGGAGGTCATCGAGGGTCTTGCCGTCGGCAAGCTGGGCGCGGAATTCGGCGGTGCGCGCCTTCAGCGCCTCATCCGACAGCGCCGCAATCTCCTGCTCCAGCGCGTTGATGGCATCGACCCGGGGCCGGTACCCCTTGACCCGGCGGTCATTGGCGGAGCCGAAAAACTTGCGGGCGAGGGCGCCGATCATGCCAAATTCCTGTCTTTGCGGTTCGGCGTTGCCGCCATGACGTCGTTCACCCCGGTGCCTATCAACTCATCGTGACGCATCGCGGCACCGGCCCGATCCGGCAGCTCCGCCAAATGAGTGGGAATTCAGCAAATCTAAGGTTCATCGGCCAAAAGCGCAGCCCGAAAGCGCTATCGCGACTGACCCGATTTTCGCAGAGATATGGCCCGGTCCGGGCCTTGTCAACGGCGCGAAGCCGGCAAGGAATTCATCATTTTGACAGACTTTTCGCGTTGCCAAGGCCAGCCGATTGGGCGAGTGTCCCGCCGCCCTGAACAGCCCCATAAGGATCTTCCATGACCACCTCGTTCCCGGAAACGAAAACCGGCCCGCGCCTCGGCCTCGCCTCCGCCGCCATGATGGGCTGTCTGGCAATGGCCTTGCTGTCCGGCCTGCCGGCGCGCGCCGATGACGCCAACCCGGTGCTTGCCAAGGTCAACGGCTCGGAGATCCGCCAGAGCGACATGGCAATCGCCGAGGAGGAACTGGGACCGAGCCTCGAGAAGATGGACCCCGCGACCAAGAAGGAAAACCTGCTGGCGTTCCTGATCGACATGAAGATCGTCGCCAAGGCCGCCGAGGACAAGAAGGTCGAAGACAGCGACGATTTCAAGAAGCGGCTGGCCTTCGCCCGCAACCGGCTGCTGATGGACAGCCTGCTGGCGAACGAGGGCAAGGCGGCGATGACCGACGAGGCCATGAAGAAGGTCTATGACGACGCCGCCAAGCAGATCACCAGCGAGCAGGAGGTCCACGCCCGCCACATCCTGGTTGCGACCGAGGACGAGGCCAAGGCGATCGAGGAGGAACTCAAGAAGGGCGCCGATTTTGCCGAGCTCGCCAAGAAGAAATCCAAGGATCCCGGCGCATCCGACGGCGGCGACCTCGGCTTCTTCACCAAGGATCAGATGGTGCCGGAATTCTCCGCCGTGGCCTTCTCGCTCGAACCCGGCAAGATCTCCGATCCCGTGAAATCGCAGTTCGGCTGGCACATCATCAAGGTCGAGGAAAAGCGCAACCGCAAGCCGCCCGACTTCGACCAGGTCAAGGGCCAGATCGAAACCTACGTGTCACGCAAGGCGCAGGCCGACTACGTCGCCAAGCTGCGTGAGACCGCCAAGATCGAGCGCATGGACCAGCCGGCCGATACCGCACCCAAGCCCGACGCGGCGACCGATGCCAAGGCGGCCCCGGCCAAGAAGTAAATCGACTCCGCCATCGGACTTCGCTAGTTTGACGTCATGCCCGGGCTCCGTCCCGGGCATCCACGTCTTCGGCACAGCTCGACCGGCCTGACGACGCGGGTGGCCGGCATCATCCGGCCACGCGGTTTGAACCCTGGTCGATCCCGGGCGCCCGATGTCCACTGCCGTCTCCCCCCTCGCCCCAACCGACGTACCGGACATGCCGGTGATCTCTGGCGTGAAGCTCGCGACGGCCGCCGCCGGCATCCGCTACCGGGACCGACCCGATGTACTGCTCGCGGTGATGGACAAGGGTACGGCGGTCGCCGGCGTCTTTACCCGATCGAAGTGCCCGTCCGCGCCCGTGGAATGGTGCCGCGCCAAACTGGGCCGCGGCCGGGCCCGCGCACTGGTGGTGAATTCCGGCAACGCCAATGCGTTCACCGGCAGGACCGGACGACAGGCGACCGTGCTGACAGCCGATATCGCCGCCAAGGCCGTCGGATGCAGCGTCGGCGAGGTATTCCTTGCCTCGACCGGCGTGATCGGCGAACCGCTCGACGCCACCAAGTTTAACGGCGTGCTGGGCGACCTC
Organism: Bradyrhizobium sp.; assembly: GCA_036273255.1. Classification (GTDB taxonomy): domain Bacteria; phylum Pseudomonadota; class Alphaproteobacteria; order Rhizobiales; family Xanthobacteraceae; genus Bradyrhizobium. Next base: position 2,673 of record DASUIA010000104.1, on the reverse strand, counting down.
GCGCAACGGGCCACGCCGGGCGAATGGATGGACGCCGCCAGGGCCATCATGACCACCGACACCTTCGCCAAGGTCGCAACGTCGACCGTGAAGCTCGGCCGGGCCACGGTTACCATCAATGGCATGGCCAAGGGTGCGGGAATGATCGCGCCCGACATGGCGACCATGCTGGCCTTCATGTTCACCGACGCGCCGATCACGGCGGGTGCGCTGCAATCGCTGCTCAAGAACGGTGTCGAAGACACCTTCAACGCCGTCACCATCGACGGCGACACCTCGACGTCGGATACGCTGCTGGCGTTCGCCACCGGGGCTGCGGCCGAGAACGGCGCGCCGAAAATCAGCCGCGCCAGCGACCCCCGCCTGAAGGCCTTTGCCGCCGCGTTCCGTGCCGTGCTCGGCAATCTCGCCGAACAGGTCGCCCGCGACGGCGAAGGCGCGCGCAAGCTGGTCGAGATCATCGTCGAGGGCGCGACGACCAAGGCGTCGGCACGCAGGATCGCGATGTCGGTGGCGAATTCGCCGCTGGTGAAAACCGCGATCGCCGGCGAAGACGCCAATTGGGGCCGCGTGGTGATGGCGGTCGGCAAGGCCGGCGAACCTGCCAACCGCGACAAGCTTTCGATCGCGTTCAACGGCATCCGCGTCGCCAGCCGGGGGGCCCGCGATCCGTCCTATGACGAGGCGCAGGTCTCGAGCGCGATGAAGAACCCGAAAATCCAGATCAGGATCGCGCTCGGCCTCGGCAAGGGCCGCGACCGCGTGCTGACCTGCGATCTCACCAAGGAATATGTCGCGATCAATGGCGACTACCGCTCGTGAGCCAATCCGCGGTTGCTGGCAGTCGGTCTGGTGGCTAATGGAAATGGATGCCTGACATCAAACTCACCCTCGTCGTCGCCTGTGCGCTGATCGACCCGGACAAGCGCGTGCTGATCGCGCAGCGACCGGAAGGCAGGACGCTGGCGGGGTTGTGGGAGTTTCCCGGCGGCAAGCTCGAACCCGGCGAACGGCCGGAGCAGACGCTGATCCGCGAACTGCAGGAGGAAATCGGCATCACCGTCAGCGAGCCCTGCCTCGCGCCATTGACCTTCGCGAGCCACGGCTACGACACGTTCCATCTGTTGATGCCGCTTTACATCTGCCGGCGCTGGGAGGGAATCGCGGTCGCGCGCGAGGGACAAAAGCTCGCCTGGGTTCGCGCCAACAAGCTGCGCGACTATCCGATGCCGCCGGCCGACATCCCACTGATCCCGCATCTGATCGATCTGCTGCTGTGACTTCAAGCTGCTGCCGCCGGAGCAGGGTGACCCCTCATTTTCTATTCGGCCGTTTCACCGCGTCCGCCAGGCTGGCTTTGGCCGAACCCGGCTGGAGCGGCTGTTGCTGGCTGTGATGCGGCGCCCAGCCGGACAGCCAGATCAGGTCGAACGTGGCGCGGATGCGGCCATCCGGATCGGCGAAGCGTTCGTGGTAGATCTGCGCCATCCGCAACAGCGTCGTTCGGCGACTCGGGGCTTTGCGCCGCTCCAGCAGAATATTGGTCGCGCCCATCCGACGCAGATCCTGCATCAGCGCAAAGGCATTGTCGTAACGCACCACCAGCGAATCGACATCGATGACCGGCAGCGCGAAGCCGGCGCGCTGCAGCAGGGAGCCGATGTCGCGCAAATCGGCAAACGGCGCAATGCGCGGCGAAAGCCCGGCTTCGCATTCGGCCTCGGCTGCGGCGAACGACTGCCTGAGTTCGGTCAGGGTGTCGCCGCCGACCATCGCTGCCAGCAGCAGCCCGTCGGGCCTTAGCGCCCGGCGGATCTGCGAGAGCACGCCGGGCAGATCGTTGACGAACTGGAACGCCAGCGCGGAAACAGCGAGGTCGAGCGATTCCGGCGCGAACGGCAGAATCTCCTGCGGCGAGTCGGGCAGATCGACATGGCCAAAGGATTTGAAGCGATCACGCGCCAGTTCTCGCAGGCCGTCACCCGGGGTCCAGATGTCGGCGGCATCGGCAAAATCGCGCGTCACTGCCCGCAGCCTGTCAGCCATGTCTTCGCTGACGCGATCGAGCAGGAACGTGGCCGGCCCGTCGCGCAGCGCGCGGCGTTGCCGGGCGCGCAGCAGCGCCCGGTCGAACAGCATGGGCGCGGCGGTCGGGGACGAGGCCATGCCCGTTGGTACGCCGGCCGGCCTCATTCTGGCAATCCGGTCGTCTTGAGCATCGTGCCGGCGACCGCTAACCTCCCGCGGATGGACGCTGAAGCATCGCCATCCGGTTCCATTCCCGGCCCTATGCGTGGCGCGCTTGCCGCCTGCAGAAGCGCATGGTGGCGCGTGGCAAAACTCGCGCTCGATCTCGCGCTGCCGACGCTGTGCGTGGCTTGCCGCGCGCCGGTCGACGGCGAAGGCGTTTGCGCGGAATGCTGGGCCCGATTGTCGTTCATCGCCGCGCCATTTTGCCCGCGACTCGGTATTCCCTTCGTCTACGATCCAGGCCCCGGCCTGCTTTCGATGGAGGCGATCGCCGATCCGCCGGCCTATGCGCGCGCCCGCGCCACGGTCCGCTATGACGACATCGCGCGCACGCTGGTGCATGCGCTGAAATACCAGGATCGTACCGATCTGGCTCCGACCATGGGGCGCTGGATGGCGCGGGCCGGCCATGAACTGCTCGAC
>DASUIA010000103.1:0-10482 GCA_036273255.1 Bradyrhizobium sp. | reverse complement strand
CACGGTGGAGAAGTCCCGGCAGGCCGAGGCCTGCACGTCGCGCAGAAAGCCCTGCTCTTCCGGCAAGCCCTTCCAGCCGTCCTTGACCGAAATGCTGCGCCCGTCGGCCAGCGTGAACGCCGCAATATCGAGCGCGTTGCCAAAGGCGTGCTCGGAAATATGCGCGTGCGGATTGCCGTTCATGCCGCGGCATGAATAGGCGGAAATCTGCCTGATCTCGACCACACGCGCGCCAAACCAGCGCAGCGCCGCGGGCTGCACGGAATCGGCAAGCCAGCGATCGAGCACCGAGACGATCGGACAGGCAAGCGTTGCCGTCGGTCTCACCGCGACCGGCCCGAACGCGGCGACCGAGTTGGGCTGCGCCGGTCCAAGCCGCGGCGGCTCGGCCGGCGTGGCCGACGGGCGCTGGGAATAAGGCGCGGAATAGCGGTCGGGCGGCGGATCGGACGAGACGCCGGAATAAGGCTGCCGGACGGGCGCCGCCTGCCACCGCGGCGTGCCGTCGGGCGGCAGGTCGATCTGGTCTTGATCGGGCGCCACGCCCGGCGCGGTCAGCGAAATCGGCCCGCTGGACGGCGCGGCGTATCCGGGCTGGCGCGCGGCGATGTCCGGATAGTACGAAGCTTGCGGCGGAGGCGGCGGCACGATCGGCCAGCGCGGCTGATTGCCGATATTGGCGGGCGGCCGCAGGTCGTCATCGGCGAAACCAAAGCTGCCGCTGCTCTCGCCGAGCGCCGACACCTTGAGCGGGAACTCGGCGCCGCAAACGCCCGGACCCGAAATTGGGTCGATCCGGACCAGTTCGGCATTTTCCTTCACCGCGCCGGATTTCAGGCAGGCGATTTCGGCCTCGGCCCGCCACGGCTCGCGCTCCTCGGACTGAAAAAATCCGCGGCCGCAACCCGCCAACGAGACAAGGACCAGGGAGCCGACGAGATACCAACGAACTCCGCGCGTCATCCGCGCAACTTCAAGGAATTTACTTAAAGACTCTTCAACGTGCGCTTTTCACGACTCCTTAACCGGACAGGCCACGGTTCCCGACGCCGCGACGCCGCGGACGGACAGCGGCCCCGACTTCTTTCAGCGGGAACGGCCGTCACGGGTTCGCGTTGGTTCGGCCAGCGACGTGAATGAGCCAGGGAGATCTCCCATGACCTTCGTCGGCAAGCTCAGCATGGTGACCGCCTATATCGCTCTGGCCTTTGTCGGCGCGATCGTGCTCGGCGTGATCTAGCAGCGCAGCATCGCGGCGGAGTTTCAATCGCGCGGGCCCCCAGGTCATTCCAGCCGCCGGGCGTTTTCGAGCTCGGGCGAGGTTCGGCTCCGATAGCAATTAGGTCAGGCAAGCTGACGGGATTAGGGCGGCCTCGGCGGCGGTAGGGCTCTCCGACGCACTGACCCCAACGATTTCTAAGCTAAAGTGCTAGCTGGTGCCGCGAGGTTATCGCGGACTACGCTGGCGAGCTAAGAATTCGATCCGATGGTGGAGGCAACTCTTTCTTCTAGACCCGCCTCATCCAATCGAGACCAAGCCGAGACCAAACAGAGGAGGAGCCGAAGATGAGCACGAGCACAATTATGCGCGTCACAAGACGCCGGTTCTTGAAGGAAACGAGTCTCACCCTTGCCGCCGCGCCCTTGATCTCGGCGCCATTCGTGTCGCGTGCACTGGCCGACACCAAGACGTTGTCGATTGTGCAATGGAGTCATTTCGTTCCTGCGTACGACAAATGGTTCGACCAGTTCGCCAAGGACTGGGGAGACAAGAATCATATTTCGGTCACGGTCGACCACATTCCCGTGCAAAACGTTCCCGCACGCGCGGCCGCCGAGGCGTCGGCCGAATCGGGACACGATCTTTTCGGCTTCAACGGTGCCGGTGGCGCGCATCTCTACCGCAAGTTTTTTATCGACCTCTCCGATCTCGTGAAGGAGACGGAGAAAAAGTACGGCAAGGTATCCGTCATAGGCAAGCAACTCGGCTACAACGCCGACGACGGCACGTGGTCCGCCTTTCCCGATTTCTACATCAACTTCCCGGGCATGTACCAAAGGAGCCTGTGGGACGAGATCGGGATGTTGCCGGACACCTGGGACAATCTGCGGATCGGCGGCGCCAAGCTGAAGGCGAAGGGCCACCCGGTCGGAATTTCGCTCGGGCACAGCAACGATCCGAGCACGACGTGGCGCGGCCTGCTGTGGAGCTACGGCGCCTCCATTCAGGATGAGGCTGGCAAGAAGATCGTACTCGACAGCAAAGAGGCGGTCGAAGCTGTCAAGGCCGCCGCTGCCCTTTACAAGGAGGCAATGACGTCAGACGTCCTGTCGTGGAACGACTCCAGCAACAATCAGTACATCGATTCAGGGGTGAGTTCGTACATCGTCAACCCGATATCGGCCTACCGGACGGCACAGAAGCTCAACAAGAAACTGGCTGACGACATATACGTCATAGAGCCGCCGAAGGGCCCGGTGCGCCAGATCATGGGTGCCGCTTCCGAATTCTACGGCATCTGGAAGTTTGCCAAGAACAAGGAAGGGGCGATCGAGTTTCTCAAATATTATGCCGAGCACTGGCCCAAAGCTTTCGAGGCGAGCGAAGGGTACAACAATCCATGTTTCGCCAATCTCGTGCCCAAGCCGATGCCGATCCTGTCGGACGATCCGACATCGACACCGCGCGACAAGATGAAAATCCTGCAGGACTCGGATCAATGGTCCGCCATCCCGGGCTATCCGGGGCCGGCCACGCCCGCGACGGACGAGATCTACTACGCCTTCATCATCAACGATATGATGGCGAAGGCGGCGACCGGCCAATCGAGCGCCGAAGATTCGGTCAAATCGGCCACGCAGCAATGCGATGCCATCTTCAAAAAGTGGGCCGGCAAGACCTGATCGCTGGCGCCCGGACTGCGTGTACTCTCGCGCGCGGTCCGGATCATGCCGGCGCCGTCGGCTTAACGGAAGACAGGAACGACGCTCGGGCCTCATGCGGTTACCGTACGTCGAATGTCGGGGGATTCGATGGCTGCAGTATTGACAAGGGATGTCATCAAGAGATTTGGCGAATTTGCCGCCGTGAACGGCATTACCCTGTCGGTGCCGGACGGGGAGTTCATGGTTTTGCTGGGGCCATCCGGCTGCGGCAAGACGACGTTTCTGCGCATCATCTGCGGGCTCGAGAGGCAAACCAGCGGCGACCTCATGATCGGTGGCAGCATCGTCAACGATATTCCGCCGCGCGCCCGCGGCGTGGCAATGATGTTTCAGAGCTACGGTCTGTATCCGCATTACACGGTGCGCAAAAATATCGCCTTTCCGCTGCGGACGCAGCGCGTTCCGAACGCAGAGGTCGACAAGAAAGTCGAGTGGGCGTCGCAACTGCTCGGCATCGGGCATCTTCTCGATCGGCGGCCGCGTCAGCTTTCCGGCGGCGAACGCCAGCGGGTCGCGCTCGCGCGCGCACTCGTGCGCGAGCCGACCGCGCTGCTGCTCGACGAGCCGCTCTCGAACCTCGACGCCAAATTGCGCGCCTCGGCCCGCCTCGAGATCAAGCAGTTTCAGCAGCGGGTCGGCGTCACCACCATTTATGTGACCCACGATCAGGTCGAGGCGATGGGCATGGGCGATCGCATTGCCGTCCTCGACCACGGGCGGATACGTCAGGTGGGAACGCCAACGGAGATCTACGACGACCCTGCCGACCGCTTCGTGGCGACCTTCGTCGGCACGCCGCCGATGAACATCGCCGACCACAATGGCGGGTTCCTCGGCTTCCGCCCGGAAAATTTCCTGCCCAGGGACATGATCGACGACGGTGCCTTCACTGAGTTTTCGTTCCGCGTCGATCGTTCCGAATATCTCGGCTCCGAGCGGATCGTCTACGGCACGATCGAAGGCTTCGATCCAAACCAGGTGATTACCGCGAAACTGCCGCCTGCGCACGTTGCCGAGGAAAACATCAGGCCCGGCGAGTGGCATCCTTACGCCGTGCGCAATAGTGCGCTGCGCCATTTCGACAGGGATGGCAAGCGGATCGCTCCTCATTGAAACGAGTCTTCACCTATGGCCGTAATCGCTGAATCGGTGCCGAAACCAGCCTCGCGGTTTCGGTTCATCCTGGACCGGCGCGACGTGCTCGGCGCAATCTTCGTCGCACCGGCGCTGCTTTACGTTCTGCTGCTGGTTGGCGTGCCGTTCTTGCTCGCGGTGTATTACTCGGTTAGCGCCTACACGATCTACGATCCTTCGTGGCGCTTCGTCGGCTTGGCGAACTTCGAGCAGATCGTGCAGAACCCGGTTTTTCGCCAAACGCTGATCAACACCTTCATCTTCACGTTCGGATCGCAATTCCTCGGCCTCGTCCTCGGCAAGTTCGGCGCGCTGCTGCTGTTGCGGCCGTTCCCCGGCCGCAAGATCGTCAGGGCGCTGATCGTGCTGCCATGGGTGGTGCCGATCGCGCTCGCCACGGTCGCCTGGCAGTGGATGTTCGATTCACTCTATAGCGTCATCAACTGGACGCTGATCGCGCTCGACATCATCACCCGCTCGGAGGCGCCGAACTGGCTCGGCAATCCCTATCTGGCGATGCTGTCGGTGATCGTGGTCAATGCCTGGCGTTTCTTCCCGTTTGCGATCGTAATCTTCCTCGCCGGCATCACCGCGATCCCGCAGGACGTGATCGACGCGGCGACGGTCGACGGCGCCGGCTTCTGGCGGCGCAACTACCAAATCATCTTGCCGATGATCCTGCCGATCGTGGCGATCGGTCTGATTTTCGGTATCGTGTTCACGTTTACCGATCTTTCCATCGTCTTTCTGATGACCATGGGCGGACCGGTGGGCGCAACCTCGGTGCTGGGCTTCGAGGGTTTCCAGGTTGGCATCGTTTCCGGCGACGTGTCCCATGGCGCCGCCATCTCGCTGTTCATGCTGCCGGTGCTGTTTTTCGTGGTGATCTTCATGCTGCGCTTCATCCGGCGGCGGGAGATCTGACATGCGGCGCGCCATCACCAATCTCGTCAGGGAGATCCCGTTCTTCGGCGCGGTCGCATTCTTCGTCGTTCTTTCCGCGTTCCCGTTTTATTGGATGGTGATCACCTCGTTCAAAACCAACGGCGATCTCTACAGCGTCACCAATATCCCCTTCTGGTTCAACGACCCGCCTACCCTCGAGCATTTCCGCTATCTGTTCCATGAGACCCTGTTCGCGACCTGGCTGTTGAACTCGCTGATCATCGGCGTCTGCGTCGTCGTGATCACTCTCGTCACGGCGCTGCCGGCCGCCTACAGCCTGGCGCGCATGACCGGCCGCAGCGGTGAGACCCTGGGAATCGGCATTTTCCTGACCTACCTGGTGCCGCCGACGCTTCTGTTCCTGCCGCTCGCTCGCGTCGTCGCCGAATTGGGGCTGCAGAATTCGATGTGGTCGCTGGTGCTGGTCTACCCGACATTCACCATCCCTTTCTGCACCTGGCTGTTGATGGGGTTCTTCAAGGCGCTGCCGCCCGAGATCGAGGAGGCGGCGATCGTTGACGGCTGCAGCCTGTTCGGCGCCTTCGTCAAGATGGCCCTCCCGCTGTCGCTGCCGGGGATTCTGACGGCGGTGATCTTCACGTTCACCCTGACCTTGCAGGAATTTGTCTACGCGTTGACCTTCATTTCCTCGTCGGCGCAGAAGCCGATCACGCTTGGCGTGGCGACCGACCTCATTCGCGGCGACATCTTCTACTGGGGCGAGATCATGGCCGGCGCATTGATCGCCAGCATCCCGGTGGCGATCGCCTACAACTTCTTCCTCGATCGCTTTATCGCAGGCATCACCGGCGGCGCCGTCAAATAGGCGGATGAGGGGTGAAATGCCCGGGAAATCGATCCTCGCGGGGTTGGTAGGAGCGGGCGTTCAGGCCTCGCGCGCGCCCCGCCTGCACGAGGAAGAGGGTGCCAGGCAAGGCCTGCACTACATGTACAAGCTGATCGACCTCGACCTGCTTGGCCTCACGCCGGCAGCCTTGCCGGAGATCGTGACGGGTGCCGAACGACTCGGCTTTTCCGGATTGAACATTACCTATCCCTGCAAGCAGGCCGTGATCGAACTCATGGATCACCTCAGCCCCGACGCATGCGCCATCGGCGCCGTGAACACCGTCACCTTCAGAGATGGACGCCGCTTCGGCCACAACACCGACTGGTCGGGTTTCGCCAACAGCTTTCGACGCGAGCTATCTGACGTGGCCCGAAATCGTGTCGTCCAATTTGGCGCAGGCGGGGCCGGAGCGGCGGTCGCCCATGCGTTACTGACACTCGGTGCGCGCCGGATTATCCTCATTGATACGGACCGTGATCGTGCCGCCGATCTGGCAACCGCCCTTTGTTCGCGGTTCGGCGCCGGCCGGGCTGGCGCGGCGAGCAGCCCGTTCGAAGCATTGGCCGGGGCTGATGGCGTGGTCAACACGACGCCCGTCGGCATGACGAAATTCCCCGGTTCGGTCCTCCCGGCAAGTATGATGTCACCCGGTATGTGGGTTGCGGACATTGTCTACTTTCCGTTGGAAACGGAGCTGCTGCGCGACGCCAGGGCCCGTGGCTGCCGAGTGATGTCTGGTGGGGGGATGGCGGTGTTCCAGGCCGTGGACGCATTTCGTCTGTTGAGCGCAACCGAACCAGATGCGGAACGGATGCTTCGGCATTTCGACGAGATGGCAGGGCGCTCGTGAGGGTGGGCATGTGGTGCGGCGAGCCGCCCCCGGAATGACACTTGCGGTCGGACGCTTGACCGTTTGACCCTGGCACGGCAACAAGGCGTCTGCATTCATTTGGCATTCAGCCAACAGGGCCATCAATCGCAACATCGGCCATCGCCGTTCGCCCGGGACCTCCGTCGTGCCAATCCGCCGGTTTTCATTTGCAGTCGGGTATCTCCTCTGCTTCCTGTTGGTGAGCCCCGCCGCGAGCGCCGCGATGCCATCGATCATGCCCGCGGCAGCGACATCGGCGGCAGACGCGAAGCTGGCGCAGGCGCAACCGGCCCAGCCCTCCGCACCGGCTTCGCTGGCGCAGGCCGCCGGCGATGAGCCGGTCGGCAACGTCGCGATGCTGACCGGCAGCGCGAGCGTCACCCGCAACAAGACCGCAACCCCGCTCAAGGTTCAGGACGACATCTACCGGAACGACGTGCTGCAGACCGCGGCGAATTCGACACTCGGCGTCACCTTCAACGACGCCACCACCTTCAATCTCACCGCCAACGCGCGGATCGTCGTCGACGATTTTGTCTATGAGGATGGTGGCAAGCAAAACGCCGCATTGTTCGATATCGCCAGGGGCACCGTCGCCTTCGCGGCCGCCTCGGTCGCCAAGACCGGCAACATGAAAATTTCGACGCCGACCGCGACTCTCGGCATTCGCGGCACCACGGGCCTGGTCGAAGTGCCGGAAGGTGCCTCGGCCTCCAGCGCCAACAATGTCGCGATCAAGCTCTACCCCGATGCGGATGGCAAGGTCGGACGAATCGAGGTCAACGACCGTGCCGGCGTGCGGCTCGGCTTTCTCACCCAGGGCGCGAGCGGCTTTACCATCCGGCCCGGCGCCGGCGGACGCTTCGGTGCGGTGCCGCTGGTGATCTCGCCACAGCAGGCGCTCCGCGACCAGGGCATCGTACGCCAGGTGCACGCCGCCCAAAGCGTCGGCCGCCAGATCGTCAGCCGGCAGCGCGCGCTGCGGCAGGCCAATCCCGGCAGAAACAATTTGCGCAACAATCCGGCGCGTCCGCCCGGCGTACAGCGGCCGAACGGTCCGTCGCAACGGCCCGGCCTGCAGCCGGGACTGCCAAACCGGCCCGCGCCGCTGCAGCGGCGGCCGGCCGCGCCGAAAGGAAAGAAGGAGCGGCGCTAGGCCCAAAGCTGATTTCGTTAACCCTGCGATGCCGGCAGCGGCACGAAACTGTCATGAAACAATTCATTACCCCGACGAAGCCATTTTCGGCCCTCGACGCAAATCTATTGAAACCGTTGCCCGTTACGGATGCGCCGAACAACACGCCGAACTGGCGCGATGGGCGGTCAAAGCAGGGTAAGAGCCATGTTCAATGTAAATGCGTTGAAGCTGAATTCCTGCCGTGCCGCCGCCTTCGGCGCCATGGCGATCGGCGCGGTTGTGTGCTCCGCGCCCGCCGCGGCTTCGCCGCTGCCGCTGTTTCCCTTCATACTGGCGCCGCCGGTGCAATCGCCACCGCCGCAACTCCAGGCAGCGCCTTCCGAGGACGAAGGCAGCGCGGTCGAGATGCCGGCCCGGCTGAAGCGCCAGGTGGTGAACTATGCCACGCACGAGGCACCCGGCACGATCATCATCGATACGCCCAACACCTATCTCTATTATGTCATCGGCGGCGGTCAGGCGATCCGCTACGGCATCGGTGTTGGCCGCGAGGGGTTCACGTGGTCGGGCACGCAGTCGGTGACCAAGAAGGCCGAATGGCCCGACTGGACCCCGCCGCCGGAAATGATCGCTCGCCAACCCTATTTGCCGCGCTACATGGCCGGCGGCCCCGGTAATCCGCTCGGCGCCCGCGCGATGTATCTCGGCGGCACGGTGTATCGCATTCACGGCACCAACGCGCCGGGAACCATCGGCACCCACGTTTCGTCCGGCTGCATTCGCCTCACCAACGCCGATGTGAGCGACCTCTATGCGCGGGTCAGCGTCGGCACCAAGGTAATCGTGCTGCCGATGGACCGGCATGCGGAAAATCCGGCCAGCAAGCGCGGTTGATCCGGCGCGGCAACAGCGGAAAACAACATGGCGCGGGCTCCGCGCCATTTTTATTTCAGGCCAGCACAGACGCTATTCCGGCCTCCACTACATCGTATTGCCGCATTCCTGAGTTCATGACCGGCCGTGGCCGCTGATCACGCTGGCGCCTCCGGAACCCGCCCTGTAGGCTCTCCGGCTGAATCGGTTCGGGGAGATGATGCGTCTGCCGTTTCGTCACAGGACGATCCTGCTTGGCTTGGCAGTGATCGCGATTTCGTTTTTTGCCAGCCTGAAGCTGATGGACTGGCTGGCGCCGCGTGGCAGGGTGGTAGCGCCGGTGCTTGTCGCATTGCCGCCCCTGCCGCCGGTGTCGCGCAGCTCCACCATCCTGGCAACCACATCGATTTCGATTGCCGCCATTCGCGACGCCGCCGAGCGTGGCGCACCGCGGAAGTTCGCGGGCAAGGCTGACAATCCGGTATCGCAGATTCTCCAGAACGCCAATATCGGCTGGACCGCGGCGCGCGGTCCGATCACCGCGACCGGCGCCCAGGACGTGCTGTCGCTGGCGACGCCGCTGACGGGAACCCTCAACGTCACGGGCTCGCTGTCGTCGAAGGCCACCGGCGCGATCAGTGACGCGCTAGGCAGCCTGCTCGGCGGCAACGTCGCCAAGCAGATCGGCAGCGTCAACATCAAGGACCTGAACGCCAGCGCCGAGATCAAGGGCAACGTCGTCTTCACGTCCCGGCCCAAGCTTGCAGCGGCCTGGCATGTCGAGCCGAACCTGACGGCGCAGGTCAGCCTGAACGACAGCAGCCTTTCGGTGGCGGGCGCGCGCGTCAACGTTCCGGCGCAGGTCAAGCCGCTGATCGACAAGACCGTCGCCGACCAGGTCAACGCCGTGGAGGCGCGGTTACGCAGCGATCCCACCCTGCAGCAGGCGGCCCGGGTGCAATGGGCCAAGGCCTGCCGCTCAATTCCCCTGCAGGGCACCAGCGCCGCCTCGTCGCTGCCGCCACTTTGGCTGGAGCTGCGGCCGACCCGCGCGCTCGCGGAACAGCCGCATGTCGACGCCTCGGCGGTGACGCTGACGCTCGGCATCGAGGCGGAGACCCGCATCACCGCCGCGCAAACCAGGCCGGATTGCCCGTTTCCCGACAAGATATCGATTGTCCCGCCAACTCCGGCGGGGGTCAGCATCGGCGTGCCGATCGACATGCCGTTCACCGATCTCAACAAGATCGTCGAAGCGGAATTCGCCGGGCGCACGTTCCCCGAGGACGGCTCCGGCGCGGTCGACATCACGGTCAAGCACGCGACGGTCTCGGCATCCGGCAACCGGCTGCTGATCTCGCTATTGGTACACGCCAAGGAAAAGAAAAGCTGGTTCGGTTTCGGCGGCGAAGCCACCGTGCATGTCTGGGGCCGGCCGGCGCTGGACGAGCAGCAGCAAACCCTGCGGCTGACCGACGTCCAGCTCGCGGTCGAATCCGAGGCGGCGTTCGGACTGCTGGGAGCCGCGGCGCGCGAGGCCATGCCACGTCTGCAGCAAGTGCTGGCGGACAAGGCCGTGATCGATCTCAAGCCATTCACGGCCAATGCGCGCAAGAAGATCGGCGACGCAATCTCCGACTTCCAGAAGAACGAGGATGGCGTGCGGGTGGTCGCCGACATCAACGACCTGCGGCTCGCCTACATCGCCTTCGACTCCAAAACGCT
>DASUIA010000102.1:0-22867 GCA_036273255.1 Bradyrhizobium sp. | reverse complement strand
GGCGGCAGCGTGTCGGCGATGGTGTCGCCGACCTGTGCGCCCGGATTGGCGCGCTGCGCGTCCCCCAGCGAAATCTGGTTCGACGAATTCTCGACCTGCTCGACCACCAGCATGTGGCGCGACAGCCGCAGTTCGCCTTTCTTGGCATCGATCTCGGCGTGCACGTCGGTCTCGCTGCCGTAACGGGCGCGCGCGGCCTTGGCGATGGCGTCCTCCATTGCCGCGATCACGATCGAGCGGTCGATGGACTTTTCGCGGGCGACCGCGTCGGCGATCTGCAGCAGTTCGAGCTTGTTGGCGCTGACAGCGGCCATGGCTAGTCTCCTCTCGTGGGATCGATGTCGCCCCGCCGCGACTTCTCGGCGTCGAGGCGTTGCTGCTTGGTGTGGTTCGGCGCGCTCTTGCCGGCGCCGACTGGCGTCAATTTCGACTTGTTGCTTTTCGGCGGATTGCTACTTTTCGCGTGCGGCGGCGGTGGCGGTTCGAGTCCGAGATTGCGGCGCCGCTCGCGTTCCGCGGCCTTGCCGCGCCGCATCGATTCGGCGATCAGCTCGTCGGTCAGCACCAGCCTCGCGTCCGCGATATCCTCCATGGCGAGCGCGACATCGGCCTCTTCGCCGGCGCGCATGTCATCGCGATGCAGCCGGACCGCATGGCCTTGGACGCCTGCCAGCGTGCCGCGGAATCGCTTGCGACCCTGATGCGCGACCGCCATTTCGATCTTTACGAGATGGCCGGCATGGCGCTCGAAATCCGAGCGGCGAACCAGCGGCCGGTCGATCCCGGGCGAGGAAATTTCCAGCCGGTAGGCGCGTTCGATCGGATCGGCGATGTCGAGCACCGGCGACAGCGCCCTCGAAATCGCCTCGCAGTCCTCGATCTGCATCGATCCGTCGGGCCGTTCCGCCATGATCTGCACGGTGCAGCCGTGTTCCCCGGAGATTCTGATCCGCACCAGGCGGTAGCCCATGCCCTGCAATACCGGCGCCGCGACCGCCGACACCCGCGCCGCCATGCCGGGTTCGATCACCAGGCGCGGCTCGGCAAGCAGATCGGCATCCGTGGAACCAGTAGTCGAATCGGTCATGTCCAGCGTCAAAATCGGTCTTGCTTTGCTTTGGGTTGGCCGGCCCTTGCGGCGGTCCGGCGCGGCTACCCGAACTGCACCCGGCGCGGTCATCCGCGCGAGGCTCGTTCAGGTAATAAAAAAGAGCGGGTCCCGCGGGGCCCACTCTCAATACGCGATCGTATGAGAAACTTAAGTTGCCGCTGATATAGCGGTTTTCACGTTGACCGGCAAGGCCCGCCAGGCGCTGGGCCACGAATTAACGTCGCTTCGGCATCGCTTTTCAAGTCTAACCCTTCCTTCACCAAGCCTGCCTAGATTGCCGAAAATCGCCGTACCGGCGGTTTTTGAGTGAATTTGATGGCGGCGACAACAGCGCTGATCCCCGGGCTCGACGAGATCGTCAAGGGCGGCGATCCGCGACGCCGGGCCAGGGCAGCCCGGGGCATTGCCGAACTGTTCCTGGTTGGGGCCGCGAATTTCCGGCCCGATCACGTCAGCCTGTTCGACGATATCCTGATCGGCCTCGTTCCGCATACCGAACTCGAGGCCCGCGCCGAACTGGCCGAACGGCTGTCGCCCCTTGCCAACGCGCCGCGCGGACTGGTCGGGCAACTCGCGCGCGAGGACGAATTGTCGGTCGCAGGGCCGCTGCTGCGCCGATCCCCGGTGGTCGATGAGCGGTTGCTGATCGAAATCGCGCGGGTAAAGAGCCAGGGCCACCTGCTGGCAATGGCGGAACGCCCGGCGCTGTCAGGCGATCTCACCGATGTGATCGTACGCCGCGGCGACCGCGAGGTCGTCAGGCGTGCCGCCGGCAATTCAGGCGCGGTGTTCTCACCGAGCGGCTATTCGACGCTGATCGACCGCGCCGGCCATGACAGCGTGCTGACCCTCGCCGTCGGCCGGCGCGACGACCTGTCGGCGTCGCAATTGAAGGATCTCCTGGCGGGGTCGGCCGATATCATCCGCCGCCGCCTGTTCGATGTGGTCAAGCCCGGCAGGCAGGCCGCGATCAAGCAGGCGATGAGCGACCTTTCCGGCACGCCGGCGCGGATCGAGAGCCGCCGCGACTTCGCGCCGGCGCAGCGCGCCATCCTCGCGCTGCACGGAGCGGGCGAACTCCACGAGGCCGCGCTGCTTGGCTTTGCCAGGAACCATCAATACGAGCAATCGATCGCGGCGCTGTCGGCGCTGTCGACGGTGAAAATCACCACACTCGACCGCCTGATCACCGGCGAGCGATACGATCCGATCCTGATTATCGGCAAGGCGCTCGGCCTCGAATGGGCGACCGTGCGGGCGCTGATCCTGCTTCGGCTCGGTCCAAGCCGGATCCCGTCGCCGGCCGACATCGAGACCGCGCGGGTGAACTTCGCGCGCCTGATGCCCTCGACCGCCGAACGGGTGGTGGATTTCTGGCGGACCCGTCCGCCGGCGTGATGCCTGAACACTTCATCGCTATCGTCATGCCCGGGCTCGTCCCGGGCATCCACGTCTTTGGGGCAACGAAGCAAAAAGACGTGGATGGCCGGGACAAGCCCGGTCATGACGGTGTGATGGTTCTCTTGCTAACCCGTCTTCCGGAACCGGAGATAGGTCGCGACCCGGCCGTCGCGCTCGGCTTTGCGACCGTAACGCGTCATGGTGTAGCCGGGCCAGGGCAGGCGCCAGTCGGAGCTCTGTTCCGCGGTCCAGACGAAATCGCTCGAGCGCAGGAGATGCCACAGCGTCCAGGCGCAATAATCGGCGATGTCGCTGACGAATCGGAATTCGCCGCCCGGCTCGAGCGCGCGCGCCATCGCGGCGACGGTTGTGTCCTGAACGAAACGCCGCTTCCAGTGCCGCCGTTTCGGCCAGGGGTCGGGATGGATCAGGTCGATCCGCGCCAGCGAGCCCGGCGGCACCCATGCCAGCAGTTCGGTGGCATCGCCGGCCAGCAGCCGGACATTGCCGATATGGTTGGCCTCGATCTGCGCCAGGATCTTGGCCATGCCGTTGACGTAGGGCTCGCAGCCGATGAACCCGACGGCGGGAGAGGTGCTGGCTTCCGCGATCAGATGTTCGCCGCCGCCGAAGCCGATTTCGAGCCTGACATCGCGGACCGGCGGGCCGAACAAGTCGGCGAGATCGGGCGGGCCGGAGCTCCCGAGGTCGAGCGACAGGCGCGGCAGCAATTGCTCGATCAGGCCAGCCTGGTGCGCGCGCAGCCTGTGGCCCTTGCGCCGCCCGAAAAAGCCGCCCTGCGCGCGAGCGGCCGCGTCGTCCGACGAGGCGTCGCGATGGTCGGGGTCGCGTCTCGCGATGCTCATCGCAAGGTCTGGTACAGCCGATGCAGCAGGCGTGCCCGCGGCTCGATCGACGAAATGTACATCTGCTCATAATGGGTATGGGCACCCTTGCCGTCGACGCCGAGGCCGTCGAGTGTCGCGGTGTGGGGCGCGGTGAAATTGCCGTCGGAGCCGCCACCGGTCGAGGTGTCCACCAGTTCGAAGCCGATTTCGGCGGCAAGCGACCTTGCGTGCCGGTAGAGCGCGGCGCCGGCGGCGCTCTTCTCGTAGGGTGGACGATTCAATCCGCCAACGACCTTGATGCTGACGCCTTCGGCGCGCGGTTTCAGGTTCTGGATCCTGGCCACGAATTCGTCGGCGTCGGCGAGGGTGCGAATGCGGAGATCGACCTCGGCGTAGGCCTCCTCCGCAATGACGTTCGGCCGGGTGCCGCCCTTGACCACGCCGACATTGACGGTGACGCCACGCTCGAGGTCGTTCATGGCATCCAGCGTCTGAATGACGCCAGCGAGCTCGCGAATGGCACTGCGGCCGTCTTCCGGCCGGGAGCCGGCATGGGCGGGCACGCCCTTGACGAAAATTTCGAAACGCCCGACGCCCTTGCGCCCGGTGACGATCTTTCCGCCATCGCGGGCAGGCTCCGTCACCAGCACGTATTTGGCCTTGCGGCCCTCGGCCTCGATCAGCGCGCGCGAGGTTGGGCTGCCGATCTCTTCGTCCGACACGTAGAGATGGGTCACGCCCAGCGACGCAGTTTCGGCCGCGGCGCAAAGTACGCGGAAGGCGTGATAGGCGAGATAGGCGCCGCCCTTCATGTCGTAGATGCCGGGGCCGAATGCGCTGTCGCCTTCGACCCGGAACGGCAGGCGCTCGATGAAACCCAGCGGATGCACGGTATCGAGGTGGCTCAGCACCAGGATGCCCGGGGCGTCCCGGCCCCATGACGAGCGCGCCACCAGATGATCGCCGCACCCGCTTTGTCCCGCGACGCGCTCGATGGTGGCCGGCAGGTCGCGATAGCCTTCCGCGACCAGGCTCGCAAGCCGGGTGACCTGGCCGGGCGCCTCCGTCGGCGTCTCGATTTCGACCCAGCGGCGAATGCCGTCGAGGATGAAAGTTGAATCAAACGGGTTGGTGACGGTCATGCGGGTGCTGTCTGCCAGAGGAATGATGCGCCAGCTCAGCGCTTGTCGGGGCCTTCGCGCGCGGCGATCTGTTCGACCATCTCGACGATGCTGCGCCGAAGCTTGGCGTCGGTGATGCGCGTGAACGCACGGGTCAGCGCCAGGCCCTCGGAGGTGGCGAGGAAATCGGAAACGTAAGCCGGCGAGGTGCCTTCGCCGAAGCCTTCGGGGGTTGCGGCGGTGCTCGGTCCGCCCTCGAACAAGAACGATACCGGCACCTGCAGAATTTCGGAGATTTGCTGAATTCGGCTCGCCCCGACCCGGTTGGTGCCCTTTTCGTATTTCTGCACCTGCTGGAAGGTGAGGCCGAGGGCTTCGCCGAGCTTCTCCTGACTCATGCCCAGCATGATGCGGCGCATGCGCACCCGGCTGCCGACATATTTGTCAACAGGGTTCGGCGCTTTGGTCGACATCCGGCACTCCTTGGTCCCACGCGGCCATGAGACAAACGAAACGGGATTATGCCTCAGGCAACGATACCATCAATCCCCGGGGATTGGCAGCAAGGCGGGCAATTTCAGCCAGTCACGACCCGCGCTTCGCAACGCGCCGCCGGATCACCAGGATCAACGCGGCGACAACGATGATCCCGGCGGGGATGTCGCCGAGGCGGGCGAAAATCGTCGGCGCAATCGCCGACGGCAGAGCGGAATCGAGCACCCCTTCGACGCCGAGACCGAGCCGTGCGACGATCCGCCCCAACGGATCGATCACGGCGGAAATGCCGGTGTTGGCGGCGCGAACCACCGGCAACCCTTCCTCGATCGCGCGCAGCCGCACCTGCTGCAAATGCTGATAGGGGCCGGTTGAATCTCCGAACCAGCCGTCATTGGTCAGGTTGACGATCCAGCCCGGACGATCGCCGCGCTCGGCAAGGTCTGCGGGAAACACCGCCTCATAGCAGATCAGGGGCAATGCGGCGGGGGCGTGCGGGATCTCCAGCGGCCGGCGGCGCGTGCCCGGAATGAATCCGCCGTGAACCTTGGTCAATTGTTCGAAGCCGAGCCTTTCCATCCATTCCTGGAACGGCAAATATTCGCCGAACGGCACCAGATGCAGCTTGTCGTAGACCGACAGCACGGTGCCGTCGTGATCGATGACATAGATGGAGTTGTAGGCCCGGGTGATCCTGGCGCCCGGCGGCAGGTCGGGCGCGCGTACCGCGCCGGTGATCAGGACGGTGCCCTTGGGCAGGAAATCGGCGATCTCGGCCATCGCATCGGCTTCGCGGGTCAGGAAGAACGGAAACGCCGATTCCGGCCAGATCAGGATGTTGACGTCGCGCACGCCGGTCGATTGCGGCCCCGAGGCGCGGTCGGACAGCGTCAAATATTTCTGCATCACGGCCGCCTTGGCCGAGTAGTTGAAGCGAGCGTCCTGCTGCAGATTGGGCTGCATGATCCGCAGCTTGAGATTGGGCAGCGTGGTGGTCGGCTGCAGCGTCAGGCGAACGGCGCCGAACACGCCCATCGCAACCAGCAGCAGCACCGCCGATGCCGGCGCGAGCCAGGGCTTGCGACCGCGCGAGCTGCCGTCGATCAGCGCGGCGGGACTTGCGAAGATCGCCACCGCGAGAAAGGTCAGCCCCCACAGCCCGATCAGCGAGGCGGTCTGCGCCAGCGCCAGCGGTTCGCTGAAGGCGTACCCGAACGCATTCCATGGAAAGCCGGTCAGCACGTGGCCGCGCAGCCATTCGCTGATCGTCAGGGCCGCGGCGAGCGCCAGCACGCGCGAAGCGTCCCGGGTCCAGATCAATCGCGCCAACGCAAAGCCAAAGGCGGGAAACAACGACAGATACGCCGGCAGTCCGAGAACGGCGAACGGCATCAGCCACGCGAAGGTGGATGCGTCGACCAGGAACGCGTAGCCGATCCAGTACAGGCCCGGCACGAAATAGCCGAGGCCGAACCACCAGCCGGCCATCGCCGCCGCCGGTACGCCACGCAGCCGTCCGGCGCCGGCGCCGTCGATTAGCCAGACCATGACTGGAAAGGTCAGAAACAGCACCGGCCAGGCGTTGAACGGCGCCATTGCCAGCGACGACAAGGCCCCCGACACCAGCGCGATGACGGCGCGTTTCCATCCCCAGGCCAGCACGACGGAAAGGGCGGCGGCGCGGAATCTGCCGGCGGATTTCACGATGAACCGGCTCCGTCGCCGGACGGGCTCGTGTTGTCGTTGGCCTGGGCCTGACCGGCCTCCGGCGTCAATTCGCGACGCCGGCTCGCGCGCGGCGAGGCGCGTTCCTTGCGGGTGCTGATGCGCAGCCGCTTGACGCGCCGGGGGTCGGCGTCCAGCACCTCGATTTCGAAATTGCCGGGTCCGGAAATGACTTCGCCACGCACCGGCAGGCGACCGACATGGGTGACGAGATAACCGCCGAGCGTCTCGACTTCCTCTCCGGCCTCACCGGTGACGAACTCCTCGCCGATCACGGAGCGGACGTCATCGAGGGGGGCGCGCGCGTCGGCAATGAACGAATTGTCGGCCTGCCGCACGATCGCCGGCGGCTCATCGCTGTCGTGTTCATCGTCGATCTCACCGACGATCTGTTCGACGATGTCCTCGATCGATACCAGGCCGTCGGTCCCGCCATATTCGTCCACCACCAGCGCCAGATGGATGCGCGAGGCCTGCATCTGCGCCAACAGGTCGATCGCCCGCATCGACGGCGGCACGTACAGCAGCTTTCGGATGATGCTGGCGTCGGCAAGCGGCATCGCCAGATCGACCGCGCGCAAATCAAGGCCGGCCGGGAACGGCTTCTTGCGCTTGACCTTGCCGGGGTCGGTCACCCGGGCCCTTGCCGTCATGAACGCCAGCAGGTCGCGGATATGCACCATGCCTTCGGGATCGTCGAGAGTTTCGTTGTAAACCACGAGCCGGGAATGGGCGGCGCTCTCGAACAGGCTCATCAACTCGCCGAGCGGAATGTCGCGCTTGACCGCGACGATGTCGGCGCGATGGATCATCACGTCGGCAATGCGACGCTCGTGCAGACCGAGGATATTGCGCAGCATGATGCGCTCGATCGCGGAAAAACCCGCCTCGTCCGGCGTGCTGGCATCGAGCACCACCTGCAGATCGTCGCGCACCGATCCGGGCTTCCATCCAAACAGGGTGCGGATCGCGCGGACCAGCCAGTTCTCGGCGGCAGGGCGCAGCACCTCGCCCTCCTGCACCACCGCCGGCAGGTTGCGGATGTTGCGCGGATTGTCATGGGTGGGTTCGGAGTCGGCCATTTCAGTCGATCCGTTCCCGATCCGCATGGGGATCGGGGATGCCGAGTTGCGCCAGGATCTCCGTCTCCAGGGTCTCCATGGTTTCGGCGTCGTCATCGTTTTCGTGATCGTAGCCGATCAAATGCAGGAAACCGTGCACCGCCAGATGGCTGAGATGGTGGTCGAACGGCTTCTGCTCGTCATCCGCTTCGCGGCGGGTCGTCTCGTAGGCGATGGCGATGTCGCCGAGCATGCGCGGGACGTCGTCCGGGCCGGTCGGCTGCAGTGCCGGGAACGACAGCACGTTGGTCGGCTTGTCGATGCCGCGCCAGTTGCTGTTCAGGGTGCGAATGCCGGCGTCGTCGGTCAGCATCACCGCGAGCTCGGCATTGCCGACGTCCGCATCGACCATGCCTGCCGCGGTCGCCACCGCGCGGTGGATGGCCGCTTCGGCTTCGGGTGCGGCCCGCCAGCAATCGGCGACGACGAGAACCTCTGAGATGGGAAGCGCAAGCGAGGGCATCGGTCTGAATTTTCTGCCGCGAAGGGCGGTCACCCCCGCGCTTTCGGCGAGGAATTTTCGCATCAAGGACTGCCGGTTGCCGTCCGCTGCGGCAATCCTTCATAGGCGGCGACGATCCGGGCCACCAGTTCATGGCGGATCACGTCATCGGCCGTGAATTTGACCTGGGCGATTCCCTCGACGCCGTCGAGCAGCCGCGCGGCTTCGGCCAGACCGGAGGTCTGCCCGTTGGGCAGGTCGACCTGGGAGGGATCACCGGTGATGATCATGCGGCTGTTTTCGCCAAGCCGGGTCAGGAACATCTTCATCTGCATCGAGGTGGTGTTCTGCGCTTCATCGAGGATGATCGCGGCATTGGTCAGGGTCCGGCCGCGCATGAAGGCGAGCGGCGCGATCTCGATCTCGCCGCCCTGCAGCGCGCGCTCGACAATCCGCGAATCCATCAGGTCGTACAGTGCATCATAGATCGGCCGCAGATACGGATCGACCTTCTCGCGCAGATCGCCGGGCAGGAAGCCCAGCCGCTCTCCGGCCTCCACCGCCGGCCGCGACAGGATGATGCGATCGACTTCCTTGCGTTCGAACAATTGCGCGGCATGCGCCACCGCAAGCCAGGTCTTGCCGGTGCCGGCGGGGCCGATGCCGAACACCAGTTCATGGCGTTTCAGGGCGCGGATGTAGGAGTCCTGCGCCGCGGTGCGCGCCCGTACCGGGCGCTTGCGCAGGTTGATGGTCTCGAACGAGGATTTGACCGCCTTGGCGTCGAATTCGAACAGCGAACCCTGCGCGATCACCGCGCGGATGGCGCCTTCGACGTCGCCCTGCGCCAGATCGTGCCCCTGCGTCGCCTGCGCGTACAGTGTTTCCAGCACGCGCCGCACCGCGTCGCACCCCTCGCGCGATCCGGCGATGGTGATGTGATTGCCGCGGGAATCGACCACGACGCCAAGCCGGCGCTCGATCAGCGCCAGGTTCTGCCCGTAGGGTCCGACCAGCGCGGAGACCGCGCGATTGTCGTCGAAATCGATCACGACTTGCGCTTCGGGCGGGATCTGCAGGTCGCGATCGAGTTTGCGGCTGGGAGCGAGCGAGGGCGAATCCGATGCGCTTTTTGGCAAGGGTTCAGGCTCCCGTGGTGAGGTGAGGCGAAGGCGACGGCGGGGAATGAGCGGGTCGCGCCGGCGCCGCGGCGGCAGGCGCCGCGAGTTCACCGAGCAGGCTGTAGCGCTCGAGGCTTGCAATCGTCACCGGCAGCACCTGCCCGATCAGATCCGCGGGCGCCATCACATGCGCCGGCTGCAGATAGGCGGTACGGCCGACGATCTGGCCGGGATTGCGCGCGGGGCGCTCGAACAGCACATCGACGGTGCGGCCAATCGCAGCCCGATTGAAGGCCGATTGCTGGCTGTCGATCAATTCCTGAAGCCGCACCAATCGCTCGTCCATCTCGGCCGCTGACACCGTCTCCTGCAGATCCGCCGCCGGCGTCCCCGGCCGGGGCGAATATTTGAACGAATAGGCGCCAGCGTACCCGATTTGAGTGACGAGGGCGAGGGTGGCGACGAAATCTTCCTCGCGCTCGCCGGGGAAGCCCACGATAAAATCCGATGAAAAAGCAATATCTTGCCGCGCAGCACGAAACCGGTCGATGACGCGTCGATAGTCATCGGCGCTATGCTTGCGGTTCATGGCCGCCAGAATCCGGTCGGAACCGGATTGCACCGGAAGGTGCACAAAGGGCATCAGCGCCGGCAACTCGCGATGCGCCTCGATCAGCGTCTCGTCGACATCGCGGGGATGGCTGGTCGAGTAGCGCAACCGGGCGATGCCCGGGATTTCCGCGATCCGCCGCAGCAGGCTGCCGAGCGACCAGACCCGTCCGTCCGGCCCTTCGCCATGATAGGCATTGACGTTCTGTCCGATCAGGGTGATTTCGCGCACGCCATTGTCGGATAGCCGAAACACGTCATCGACGATTCGTGCGACCGGTCGCGACATCTCGGCGCCGCGGGTATATGGCACCACGCAGAAGGTGCAGAATTTGTCGCAGCCTTCCTGCACCGTCACGAAGGCGGAAATGCCGCGGGCACGAATTGCCGCGGGTTTCGGCGGAACGAGCGAGCCGAACTTGTCCTCGACCGGGAATTCGGTTTTCACCGCCCGGCCGTGACGGCCGGCGCGGTCGAGCAGTTGCGGCAGATGATGATAGCTTTGCGGGCCGACCACGATATCAACCGCCGGCGCGCGGCGGATGATCTCGTCGCCTTCGGCCTGTGCGACGCAGCCAGCCACCGCAATGCTGATCCGGCGGCCATGGCGCGCAGCGTCGTCCTTGACCGTGCGCAACCGCCCGAGTTCCGAATAGACTTTCTCGGACGCCTTCTCGCGGATGTGGCAGGTGTTGAGAATCACCAGGTCCGCATCCTCGACGCTGGCGGTCTCGACAAAGCCCTCTTGTGCCAGCGTGTCCACCATGCGTTGCGCATCGTAGACGTTCATCTGACAGCCATAGGATTTGATATGCAGCTTGCGCGGCGGCTTCATGGAACCTGAGTGCTGGGCGGACATGGCGCCAATGCGGCGCGGGGCTCAGTTATAGGCTAAATCCCCGGAAATCCAGTGGTTGCCCAATGCCGCCGCGCCGGCAAACCGGGACCTCCGGCCGAACCGCGGCGTTCTAGCTGGCTTCGATCCGCCGGAGCAAATCCGGCAATTGCCGCATATCGTCAAAGGTCCGGGTCGCGCCGGCGGCGCGCAGCATTTCCGCATAGCCGGGGCGGCAGTGGCTGCCGCCATGGAAGCCCAGCACCTTCATTCCGGCGGCAAGCGCCGCGGTGACCCCGGGTACGCTGTCTTCGATAACCACACTGCGTGCGGCAGACGCCCCCATCCGCTCGGCAGCGAACAGAAACAGGTCCGGTGCCGGCTTGCCGCGTTCGACCTGGGTCGCCGAGAATATGCTCGGTGCAAACGTGTCATAGAGGCCGGCGCAAACGAGGCCATGCCTGATCTTCTCGGGCGTGCCGCTCGATGCCACGCATTTGGGCACCCCGATTGCGGTAATCGCGGCGCCGACATTCGAGATTGCCCTGAGGTCGCCGGCGTAGAACCGCAGCGTGGAGTTCTTGACCTGCGCTTCGAAATCATCGGGAAGCGCGCGGCCGATCTCGGCTTCGACGATCAGCCGGGATTCACGATCCGAGACACCGAGGAACCGCTCCAGCACCTGCTCCTCGGTGATCGGGTAGCCGCAGCGTGTCAGCGTCTCCGCATGGGCGCGGCACGAGATGACCTCGCTGTCGACCAGCACGCCGTCGCAATCGAAAATCACCAGGTCGAAATTGGCGCGATCAGGATTTGTCGTCATCGAGCGGGACGCAGTACAGTTCCAACCGGTGATCGACCAACTTGTAGCCGAGCTTGCGGGCGATCTCGGCCTGCAATTGCTCGATCTCCTCGGAGGTGAATTCGATCACCTTGCCGTCGCGCAGATCGATCAGATGGTCATGATGGCTGTCGCGCATCTGCTCGTAGCGGGCGCGGCCCTCGCGAAAATCATGCCGCTCGATGATGCCGGCATCCTCGAACAGCTTGACGGTGCGATACACCGTCGAGATCGAGATCTTGTCGTCGACCGCGACGCACCGGTGATACAGTTCCTCGACGTCGGGATGATCCACGGCTTCCGCCAGAACTCGGGCAATGACGCGGCGCTGCTCGGTCATGCGCATGCCGGTGGCGGCACAGCGCGCCTCGATGCCGGAGGCCTTGAGGGAGGGCGTGGATTTCAGGGCGGTCATGGTCCTGCGTTCCGATAATGGGCATGTTCTGCCACCACGCGCGCATTACGACAAGTCGCGGCGCATCAACAGGGCGTTCAATTGTTCCCCGCCGGACTGCCGGTAGTAGCGTTCCCGGCGTCCGACGACGGCAAATCCGCTTCCTTGGTAAAGCCGCCGCGCCGGCTGGTTGTTTTCCTCGACTTCGAGGAAGACGGCGCGGACGCCGCGCCCCGCCAGATGGCCAAGATGGGTCCGCAGGAGTTCGCGCGACAGGCCGCGACCCCGATGGCTCTCGGCCACCGCGATCGAAAGTATCTCGGCCTCGTCGGCCCCGATCCGGGAGACCGCAAAGCCGATGATCTTGCGCCCGGCGGCCAGGCGGTGAACCAGCGTGTTGCGCTCGGTCAGCATGGCCTCGAATTCGTTTTCGCCCCAGCCACGGTGGAAAGATTCGCCGTGCAACTGCGCCAGGCGTGGTGCATCCCGCAGCCGTGCCGGCTCGACCATGGCGGCTCCGCTGCCCCATAATTCGGACAGCCACGTCATCATGATGCCGAGGGCTGCGAGACGGTGTGCTGATTGGATGGCTTGGCATCGGGCGCGCGCAGATAATAGGGCCGCGCCGGCGCGGTATCGGGACTGACGGCGGCGCCGACCCATGCCACCCAGGCAATGTCCGGCGCGGTCTTGTCATCCACCTTGAACGGTGGCGGCGCATCTGGCGGCCAGCGGTCGGCGAGGATTTTGGCGGCGTTGCCAACGAGATAGGGCGCACCATAGCGCGCGGCGCCGAGCGCTTCCGCAATCGGGGCCAGGCGCGGCCGCAGCAGCGGGCTGCCGTCGCCGCCGACCACCTGGAAATAGACCTGGTCATGCCGCGCATCGATCGCCGAAATGACCGGCTGATCGACGTTCTGGCCGACAACGGGGGCGGCATAGGCCGTCAGCGTGGTCACCCCGACGGCCGGTTTGCCGGCGGCGAGCGCAATCCCGCGTGCAGCGGAAAGCCCGACCCGCAAGCCGGTAAAACTGCCGGGGCCGGTGGTGACCGCGATGCGGTCGAGCGCCGCAAATGTCAAACCGGAGACGCGGATCACACGCGCGATCAGCGGCATCAGCGCTTCGGCATGACCGCGCTTCATGGGCTGCGATTCCCGTGCGATCAGTTCGCTCGTGTCGGTATCGAGCACCGCAGCGGCACAGCTTTCGAGTGCCGTATCGATGGCGAGGATCAGCATCGGGAGCCGGTGAGTGGCATGTGGCGAACAGTGAACGGAAGGTCAGCCGCCTGGCTGTTAGCCGCCGCTCGCCGCTCGCTATGCACTTTTGGCCACTCCCATCACATCGGCCGGACTTCGACCACGTCGGGCACAAAATGCTTGAGCAGGTTCTGGATGCCGTGCTGCAACGTCGCGGTGGAAGACGGGCAGCCGGAACAGGATCCCTTCATGTTGAGATAGACGATACCGTCCTTGAAGCCGCGGAACGTGATGTCGCCGCCGTCGCTGGCCACAGCCGGACGGACCCTGGTTTCAATCAGGTCCTTGATGGTCGCCACCGTCTCGGCGTCCTCATCGTTGAAGAACTCGTCCTCGTCGGCGGCCGCGTCATTTGCGACGCTATCAGCCACCAGCAGCGGCGCGCCCGACATGAAATGCTCCATGATGGCGCCGAGGATCGCGGGTTTGAGTTGCACCCACTCGCTGCCATCCTTGGTCACGGTGACGAAGTCGGAACCGTAGAACACGCCGGTGACGCCAGGCACGTTGAGCAATTTCGCGGCAAGCGGCGAACGGACGGCGGCCTCACGACTGGTGAATTCCATGGTGCCGCTGTCGAGCACGGTGCGGCCCGGGATGAATTTCAGGGTGGCGGGATTGGGGGTGGCTTCAGTCTGGATGAACATCTGCTTTTCTCCGGCGTCGCCGGTTCAAGGCCGGCGCGTGGACCTGTCCTAGCAGATGGCGACGGCAAACGCACGATCAAGCCTCAAATGGCTGGTTTGCAGGCCGGAATGGGGGTGTTCCCGCACCGTTCAGGACAGCGCGTCAACGGCTTGGTCGCTGAGGTCGCCGGATATGATGGTGACGGGGATCGGGAACGAGCCGGCCGCGCCAGCCAGCATGGCGATCAGCGGGCCCGGACCCTCCGGCCCGGGATTGGCCGCCAGCACCAGCATCGCGATATCCGCATCCTGCTCGATGACGTCGAGGATCTGTTCGGTCGGATCCCCCTCGCGGATCACCCGCTCCGGCGTGATTGCGGCGATGCCATTGGCGCGGCCGGCGGCACGGTCGAGCGCGGCGTTGGCCTCTTCCTGGGCTTCCGCGCGCATGATGTCGGCAACCCCCAGCCATTGCTGGTTCTGGTCCTCGGTCTCGATGACGCGCAGCATCACGACGCCGCCGCCGGCCCGGAGCGCCCAGCGGCTGGCATAGTAGACCGCGCGATCCCATTCCGCGGTGTCGTCGACGACGACGAGACATTTTGGCCTGTGGCCGGCCTCGTAGCTGCGTCGCTGGGTGGTCATGCCGTATCCCGCTGCTGCGTCAGGCAGAGGCCGCATGCTGCCACGGCGCGGCCATCCCCGACAAGAAGCCGCCCGCCTGGCGCGGGGGATCGCAGCCGCTAGCGCTTGCGGACAAACCCGACGATGTCCCGGGTCGTGCGCATGGTCTCTTCCGCGATCGCGCGCGCCCGGTCGGCCCCGTCGACCAGGATCGAATCGACATGGCCGGGGTCGGCGACCAGGCGCTTCATTTCGGCGGCGACCGGCGACAGCTTGGCGACGCAAAGCTCGACCAACGCATTCTTGAAGCTGGAGAACTGGCCGCCGCCGAATTCGCGCAGCACTTCGGATTTGCTGCGGCCCGCCAGCGCGGCGTAGATGCCGACCAGATTGTCGGCTTCCGGACGGCTCTCGAGGCCCTTTTCTTCCGACGGCAGCGGCTCGGGGTCGGTCTTCGCCTTGCGGATCTTCTGCGCGATGGTGTCGACATCGTCGGTCAGGTTGATGCGCGAATTGTCGGAGGAATCCGACTTCGACATTTTCTTGGTGCCGTCGCGCAGCGACATCACCCGCGTCGCGGGGCCGGTGATCAAAGGTTCGGGCTGGGGAAAAAACCAACCCTCCGCAAAGCCGTGGCTGCGGATCGAATCGCCGAAATCATTGTTGAATTTCTGGGCGATGTCCCGCGACAGTTCGAGGTGCTGCTTCTGATCCTCGCCGACCGGGACATGGGTCGCACGATAGACCAGGATGTCGGCCGCCATCAGTACCGGATAATCGTACAGCCCCACCGAGGCGTTCTCGCGATCCTTGCCGGCCTTCTCCTTGAACTGCGTCATCCGGTTGAGCCAGCCGACCCGCGCCACGCAATTGAATATCCATGCCAGTTCGGCATGCCCGGAGACCTGGCTCTGGTTGAAGACGATATGCTTCTTCGGATCGATGCCGCTGGCGATGAACGCCGCGGTCACTTCCCGGGTATTGCGCGCGAGTTCGGCCGGGCCGCCCCATACCGACACCGGCTGCGTCAAAGCATGCATGTCGACGACGCAATACAGGCAGTTGTGAGTCTGCTGCAGCTTCACGAAATTGACGATCGCGCCGAGATAGTTGCCGAGATGCAGATTGCCCGTCGGCTGGACGCCCGAAAAAACCCGTTCAACAATTGCCATGGTCCGCTTCCCGCGCGCAGCATTCGCGCCATCAAAGGCCGGTTGGCGCCAGGCGCGGTCGATACCGGTAGGCGTCGTGCGCCGTCAATTGCCATGGGCGCCCTTGTCGCGCAAGTCGCGCGCCGCCTTTTGCCTGATGCGGCGCGCGGCATCGCGCCCGTCGATCCCCCCGAGCGCGACCAGCAGCAGCCCATAGATCGCAATGCCGCCGGCAATGAGAATGCCGACGACGGCAACCTGCGCGGCGCCATGTGCCTCGGCCGTCATGGGCAACACGAACCTCGCCTCCGGCCACAGCAGCCCGCCCATGACCGTTGCCGCCACGACGATCCGCGGCAGCCGCCGGCGCGCCGCGGCATCGACGGCAAATCCGAACGCCTGGGCGCCGCGCCGGATCAAGGCGACCGCGCTGCTCCAGGCGCCGAGTGCAATGGCGGCGGCGATCCCCTCGATGCCAAACAGCCGGCCGAACAGCAACGCGGAGACGATCGCGACCGCAAATCCCGTCAGCGTTGCAAGCAACGGCGTGCGCGTGTCCTCGCGCGCGAAGAATGCCGGCGAGAACGCCTTGACCAGCACATGAGCGGGCAAGGCGAGCGCCAGCCACATCAGGGCCTGCGCGGTGGCCGCGGTATCGACGGCGGTGAACGCGCCGTGCTGGAACAGCGCGCGCACGATCGGTTCGCGGAGCACGATCAATCCCAGCGCCGCCGGCAAGGCAAGCGCAACTGCGAGTTCGAGCCCGCGCGAGCCGGCTTCGATCATCGAGGTCGGATCGTCGCCGCGCAGCGTGCGGGTCAGCTCGGGAACCAGCACGGTGCTCATGGCCGCGCCGACGATGCCGAGCGGCAGCTCGATCAGGCGATTGGCGAAATACAGCCACGACACCGCCGACGTCGACGACGACGCAATGATCGCACCGGCGACGACGAGCAGTTGCGGCCCGGCGCTGGCGATCATTCCCGGGATTGCCTTGGCGAAGAAGCCGCGCATTTCCGCGTCGGACGCCGCGCGCAGCGGTGACGCGAAGGCCTCGCCGTGGCGCATCGCCAATGTCAGCAATTGCAACAGCCCGGCGATGCCGACCGCGGCGGCGATCGCGAGCGCGGCATCGGCGGCGTCGGTTTCCCGGAACAGCAGCACGGACGTTGCGGCAATCAGCGTGAGGTTGAACAGCAGGGGCGAGAAGGCCGTCAATGCGAAACGACCTTGCGCATTCAACAGCGCCATCAGGACCGTGACCGGGCCTGCGAAAGCGAGATAGGGCAGCATCAGGCGCGCATCCTCGACGGCGAGCCGCAACGTTTCATGCCCGGCGAATCCCGGCGCCAGCGCGGCGATGACCAGCGGCATCGACAGGCCGACCAGCGCCGCGATGACGACCAGTGTCACGCTGACGGTGCCGAGCACGCGCCCGGCAAAGGTGGCAGCCGCGCCCCCGCCGCCGGCCTCGCGCACACGCAGCCACGCCGGCACCAGCGCCGCATTCAGCGCGCCCTCGGTCAACAGCCGGCGAACCACGTTGATGAGCTGAAACGCCATCAGGAACGCGTCGGCGACGGGGCCGGCGCCGAGCAACGCCGCGATCATCGAATCGCGCACGAATCCCAGCAAGCGCGAAACCAGCGTACCGGAGGATACGGTCAGGAAGGAACGGATCATGAGGTCTCTATACCAGCCGTCGCTTGCTGGCGCAGGGTTGGTCGTGATAGGCCGCAGCACTTTCTTGCTCGGACTTGGAGCGGATTTTCCGCGCCATCGCAAATCCGGCAACAGGACGGGCGGATGACAACAGCGCAATACGACGTTCTCGGCATCGGCAACGCGATTTTCGATGTCCTGGTGCAGACCGACGAAGGCTTCCTTGCCAGCCATGGCATGACCAAAGGCGGCATGGCCCTGATCGACGAAGCCCGCGCGGCCTCGATCTACCGGGACATGGGCCCGGCGACCGAGATGTCCGGCGGCTCGGCGGCGAACACCATTGTCGGCATAGCCAATCTGGGGGCACGGGCCGCCTATGTCGGCAAGGTCCGGGACGACCAGATCGGCCGGTTGTATTGCCATGACATCCGCGCGGCGCAGGTCGCGTTCGAGACGAGGCCCGCCTCTAGCGGGCCCGCCACCGGCTGCTCCTATATCCTGGTGACGCCGGATGGCGAGCGCACCATGAACACCTATCTCGGCGCGGCCCAGGAGCTGATGCCGGACGATATTGACGCCGCCCAGGTCGCTGCCTCACGGATCCTCTATCTCGAGGGTTATTTGTGGGATCCGAAGAGCGCCAAGCAAGCCTTCGTGAAGGCGTCCACCATCGCCCATGATGCGGGCCGCCAGGTTGCGCTGACGCTGTCCGACGCGTTTTGCGTCGACCGTTATCGCGGCGAGTTTCTCGATCTGATGCGCAACGGCACCGTGGACCTGGTTTTCGCCAATGAAGCCGAATTGCATTCGCTCTATCAGACGTCGGATTTCGACACGGCCCTGAAGCAATTTCGCAGCGACATCCCGCTTGGGGTGGTGACACGCAGCGAAAGGGGCTGCGTGGTGGCATCGAAAGACGGCGTCATCGCGGTACCGGCCTTTCCCGTTGAAAGACTCGTGGACACGACTGGCGCCGGCGACCTGTTCGCCGCCGGCTTCCTGTTCGGGCTGGTGCGCAATGCCGGCCACGAAAACGCCGGCCGCCTCGGCGCGCTCGCGGCGGCCGAAATCATCCAGCACATCGGTGCCCGGCCGCAGGTCTCGTTGAAGGAATTGGCGAGGAAGAACGGCCTGCCGGTATAGGGGCTCACCGTTCTGTCATGGCCGGGCTCGACCCGGCCATCCACGTTCTTCTCAGCCACACAGCAAAGACGTGGATGCCCGGGACGAGCCCGGGCATGACGATTTTGTGGAAGGCCAGTCCAGGCGCCCGCTCAATCACGCAGTCTTGGCGGCCTTCAATCCGAGCCGCGCCTCAACCGCTTCGCGCATCAGGAATTTCTGGATCTTGCCGGTCACGGTCATCGGAAACTCGTCGACGAATTCGACATAGCGCGGGATCTTGTTGTGCGCGATCTGGCCCTCGCAGAACGCGCGGATTTCGTCGGCCGTGAGCGTTTCGCCGGATCGCGTCCGGATCCAGGCGCAGAGCTCCTCGCCGTAGCGATCGTCGGCGACGCCGAAAATCTGTACGTCCTGGACCTTGGGGTGACGAAAGAGGAATTCCTCGATCTCGCGCGGATAGAGGTTTTCGCCGCCGCGGATCACCATGTCCTTGATGCGGCCGACAATGTTGCAATAGCCCTCTTCGTCAATGACGGCAATATCACCGGTGTGCATCCAGCCACTGGCATCGAGCACGTCGGCGGTCCTCTCCGCTTCGTCCCAATAGCCCAGCATGATGCTGTAGCCGCGGGTGCAGAGTTCGCCGCGTTCGCCACGCGGAACGACGCGTCCCTCGAGATCGACGACCTTGACCTCGACATGGGGATGAATGCGTCCGACGGTGGACACCCGACGCTCCAGCGGATCGTCGGTCGCACTCTGAAAGCTGACCGGGCTGGTTTCGGTCATGCCGTAGGCGATGGTGATGTCGCGCATGTTCATCAGTTCGTTGACGCGGCGCATCACCTCGATCGGGCACGGCGCGCCGGCCATGATCCCGGTCCGCAGCGACGACAGGTCGAACCGGGCAAACTCCGGATGGTCGAGTTCGGCGATGAACATGGTCGGCACGCCGTAGAGCGTCGTGCATTTTTCCCGCTCGATGGTCTGCAGCGTCGCCAGCGGATCGAAACCTTCGCCGGGATAGACCATCGTTGCGCCGAGCGTGACCGAAGCGAGATTGCTCATCACCATGCCGAAGCAATGATAGAGCGGAACCGGAGTGCAGATGCGGTCCCGTTCGGTCAGGCGCATCGCGCGTCCGACGAAATAGCCATTGTTGAGAATGTTGTGGTGCGTCAACGTCACGCCCTTGGGCGATCCGGTGGTGCCACTGGTAAACTGGATGTTGACGGCATCGTCGAACTGCAGTGTCTTGCCCAGTGCGATCAGCGCCTCGCGGTGGCGTGCGCCGCCGGTCCGGCTCACCTCCTCGAACGGAATCGTGCCGGGACAGGCCGGCCCGCCGATCTGGATGACCGCGCGCAACAGCGGCAAACGTGCGGCGTGCAGCTTGCCGGGAGCGGCCTTGGCGAGTTCCGGCAGCAGCGTATTCAGCATTTCCATGTAGTTGCTGGTCTTGAACGCCGTCGCCGTGACGATCGCCGCGCATCCGACCTTGCCGAGGGCGAATTCGAGCTCGCTCAGTCGGTAGGCCGGATTGATGGTGACGAGAATGAGCCCGGCCTTGGCGGCGGCGAATTGTGTCAGCGTCCATTCCGGCCGGTTCAGCGACCAGATCCCGATGCGGGCGCCGCGCTCGAGGCCGAGCGCGAGAAATCCGGCGGCCAGTGCATCGACCCGCCGGGCGAATTCCTGCCACGTCCAACGGACGTCGTGGCTGGGCGAAACCAGCGCCTCGCGATCGCCCCAGCGCTGGGCGGCCTGATCAAGGCTGTGCCCGATGGTTTCGCCGAGCAGCGGCGCATCGGCGACGCCGCAAACATAACTGTCCGCCATTTCCGTCAAGTCCATATCCAGGGTTGATATTCGGTGTAACTCTTCGGACGTTTGCCGGCGCAACCGGTTC
Organism: Bradyrhizobium sp.; assembly: GCA_036273255.1. Lineage (GTDB taxonomy): Bacteria > Pseudomonadota > Alphaproteobacteria > Rhizobiales > Xanthobacteraceae > Bradyrhizobium. Next base: position 2,441 of record DASUIA010000102.1, on the reverse strand, counting down.
GGATGCGCCGGCAACATCCCAGCGCTTTATGCCGCCTTCTGTCCCGCATCAAGGCCGGCATAGACGCCGCGTTCGAAGCCTGCGAACGCTTCCAGGCATTTGCGGTCGGCGAACGGCAGCACCTGCATCAGGATCACGCCGCTGACGTCGCGCGACGGGTCGATCCAGTAATAGGTGTTGGCGAGACCGGCCCAGGCGAGGCTGCCGGGACTGCGGCCCTCGGGGGTCTTGGCGGTATTGATCAGGAAGCTCAACCCCCACTTTTTCTCCATGCCCGGATAGAGATCGACATCGTTGGTGGCGAACGCCACCGCCGAACTCATCTTGGTCATGTTGAGTTCGCCGATGTGGTTCTGGCCCATCAGCGCAACCGTCTCCGGCTTCAGCACCTGATTGCCGTTGCCGCGGCCCTTGTTGAGGATCATCTGGGTGAACTTGATGTAGTCGCCCGCGGTGCCGTAGAGGCCGCCGCCTCCCATGTGGAATTCCGGATCCTGTTCGAGCTCGAACGGGATCGGCGCCAGCGAGCCGTCCTCGCCGCGGTTGTGCATGGCGACAAGACGCTTGCGCTGTGCATCGCCGATCTTGAAGCCGGTGTCGGTCATGCCGAGCGGCGTAAACAGTTGATCGCGGAGATAGGCGTCGAGCCGCTTGCCGGTCACAGCCTCGATGGCCTTGCCGGCGAAGTCGATATTGCTGCCGTATTCCCAGCGCGTGCCGGGGTCCGTCATCAGCGGCGTCTTCAGCGCGTCGTTCTTGCAGGTGATGATGCCCGGTGTTCCCGTTTTCTCGAGGTACTTCACCATGTCGCCGTTCCACATGTCATAGGCGAAACCGGCGGTGTGGGTCAGGAGGTGGCGCAGCGTGATCGGCCGCTTCGCCGGCCGGAGTTTGGGTTCGCCCTTGGCGTCGAAACCTTCGAGTACCTGCGGCGCGGCGATGTCGGGCAGCACCTTGCCGATCGGCTCCTCCAGCGAGAGCTTGCCCTGCTCGACCAGTTGCATGGCGCCGGCACCGGTAATCGCCTTGGTCATCGAGGCGATCCAGAACACGCTATCCGGCGTCATCGCGTCGGACTTCGAGAGGTCGCGTTTGCCGAACGCGCCCTGATAGATCACTTCCTTCGATGTGGCGGCCATGGCGACCACCCCGGGAATCTCCTTGGCGTCGCTTTTCTGACGCAGCACCTGGTCGATCTGAGCTTGACTTTGCATGGGTCACCTCCCGTTCAATTTTTTGAAGTTGGCGATCTTCCTCCCGGTTCCCGTTTCCTGCAAGCTGCAGCGGCAAATTGAAGCGCGGCGGTCGCGTTCTCGTGATGATTTCGACAATCGCAAGCGCAGCCAGGGTGCAAACTCTGCGAATGCTCTCCTTTGGGCTGGATTCGCTTGCCACGACGCTGCCGCCAGTTATTAGGGGTATTCTCCATTGGTACTGTACCCGGCCCTGATTTTAGTATTAAGATATTCAGATCGCAGGACAAAACGTTGCCGTCAGATGGTAAATTTAACTCAAGCGATTGCGGCCTGGCGCCGCCAGGGGTTTAAACGATGATTTCGACCTGGAGTGAGTGGAAGCGGTATCCGCGGGCCGAGCGCGGCGAGAATATCGAGGCGCCGATCAGCCCCGGCATCTATGAAGTGCGCTACGCCGGCACGGGTGCTCTGCACTCCTTCGGCGCCGTCGACAATGTCGCGCAGGCGCTGGCGTTGCTCACGGCCGGTTCCAAATCATGGTTCGGACGCCGCGAGCCGGCTACCACGTCCGACCTCGAATACCGGACCTGCGCCACCTCGTCCAAGGCTGACGCCAAAGCCGCGGCGGAGCGCATGATCGGCCGCCGCGAAACCTATATGAGCGGCGCGGCCTGATCTAAGCCGGCGTCCTTCGGAAATCCCGACCTCGCTCGGCCCGGCAGCAGCGCTGCTTCAAAATTGCTTGAAGCGGCGCTGGCGTGGGGGCCGATGCATTGTGCCTTGTTTGGGCCTATAGTTGCCGTCAGCCTGGAAAACGTCCCGACGGAAACTCAATCCCAAGAAAAATCCGAGGAGTAACGCCATGTCCCCAACCGCCGCCGCCCGTACTTCGCAAGCTTCTGCGCCGTCGCTGCGCGACCGTTTGAAGGATTCCTCGCTGCTGCGCGACCGCTGCTACATCGACGGCGCCTGGGTCGGCACGCCGGCTACGTCCGTGACGAACCCGGTCAATGGCGTTGAACTGGCCAAGGTGCCGAAGATGAGCACGGCGGAGGCCACGCAGGCCGTGGAGGCCGCCCAGCGCGCGTTTCCGGCCTGGGCCAAGCTCACCGCCAAGCAACGCTCGAACATCCTGCGCAAATGGTTCGACCTGATTGTCGCCAACCGTGAAGACCTTGCGCTGATCCTGACTTCGGAGCAGGGCAAGCCGCTGGCGGAGTCGCTCGGCGAAGTCGACATCGGCGG
>DASUIA010000101.1:0-15433 GCA_036273255.1 Bradyrhizobium sp. | reverse complement strand
AAGCCATCAATGCGGTGCTGAAGATCTGGGACAGCGCGCCGCCGTACAATATCGAGGGCAAATACTGGACCATCAGGATCGAGCGGCAGGCGATGCTGGAGATCGGCCAGGGCTTCCTGCCCAAGCCGCTGCAAAAGCCGCATCCGCCCATCGTCGTGACCGCCGTCGCGCCGTTCTCAAAGGGCGTCACCGAGGCGGCCGCGCGCGGCTGGGATCCGATTTCCGCAAACTTCCTGATGCCGGGCTGGGTAAAGAGCCACTGGCCGAAATATGTCGAGGGCTGCCAGCGCATCGGCCGCGCCGCCGATCCCGCGAACTGGCGCGTCGCCAAGAGCGTCTTCGTCGCCGACGATGCTTCGACCGCGAAAGCCTACGCCACCGACCCGAATGGGCCCTACGTCTATTACTATCGCTCGCTGTTCACCAAATTGAAAAGGAGCGGTCGCATCGAACTGTTCAAGGTCAGTCGCGAGCAGCCGGACGACGAAGTGACGCTCGAGTCGATCTGCGACCGGCTGGTCATCCATGGCACACCGGACAGCGTTGCCGACCAACTGCTGGCCTTCCAGGATGAGGTCGGCGCGTTCGGCACGCTGCTCTATGCCGGCAAGGACTGGATGGACCGCGAACTCGGGCGCCGATCCATGATTCTGATGGCGGAAAGCGTCATGCCGCGCGTCAATGCGGCGAGTTCGAAACGGCCGCGCGCCGCAGAATAAATCCCCGAAAATCAGAGAGGTTCGCCGTGGCCTTTACCGACCGCATTCCCTTTCAGGCGCTCATCGACCGACCGAAATTGAGGCTCCCGGGCGGCAAGAAGCTTGCCGTCTGGGTGATCCTGAACGTCGAGGAATGGCGGATCGAGAGCGCGATGCCGCGAACCGTGCTGAGCCCGCCGATGGGCCAGCCGCTGTTGCCCGACGTGCCCAACTGGTCCTGGCACGAATACGGCATGCGCGCCGGCTTCTGGCGGCAATTCGAGGCGCTGACGGATCGCAACATACCGGCGACGCTGGCGTTGAATGCCAACGTCTGCAACGCCTATCCGCGCGTCGCATCGGCCGCGCGCGACGCCGGTTTTGAATTCATGGGGCATGGATTCGTTCAGGGCCCGATGCACAAACTCGAGAACCAGGCGGATTCGATCCGGCGCGCCGTCGAGACCATCGCGGGCTTCATCGGCAAGCCGCCGCGGTCATGGGAGAGTCCCGGCCTGACGGAAACCGAGGAGACCATCGATCTGTTGCGCCTCAACGGTATCGAATATCTCGCCGACTGGGTGATCGACGATCTCCCGCAGGATATCGCCACGCCGCACGGCACCATGACGACCATCCCCTATTCGGTGGAGACCAATGACATCGTCATCCATGCGCTGCAGCACCTTCCCTCCGAGCAGTTCCTGAAGCGCTGCACCGATCAGTTCGACCGGCTGTATGCCGAAGGCGCCGGCAATGCGCGGATCATGGCGATCTCGATTCACCCCTACATCACCGGCGTGCCGCATCGGATCAAATATCTGGAAGCGCTGCTCGACTATGTCATCGGCCATGACGGCGTCGCGCTGATGACCGCGAGCGAGATCGGCGACTGGTACCGGGCGGAAATGGGAAACCGATAGCGGAGGCTGGCAAACGCCGTGGAGGCATTTTTGTCATGTTACAACTTTTAGTAGAAACCCCACGGAGCTTCTGATAGAATCTTGACGCGGTGGCAGGGAGACTGAGATTGCCGGAGCGCCAGGAGGATTGGTTAGACAAGCTCTTCGGGGGCATTTTCGGTGAACTCGCACCTTTTGCCCGTACTGTTTTTCACGATACCACAACTTACATCTTTGTGGCCTTTTGTATCTTTTGCGCTAGGTACGCCGTCGCGAGATTGTTTGAGCCGACCGACGAGGTCGCTGACTATCTGCACGTGATCGATACGTATGGAACGTTGCTCCTTCTAGCGGGGTTTGTAATCTGGGTTACCATCGATATTATACTGCTCGTTCGGCGACGTATCTGGAATGAAGGTAACGGCCACAAGAAGCGCGAGGGTGACGAGGACCACAAATGAGAGCGGACAAACAGGCAAGCGATGAAGGCTTCCACGTCAGATATGTCGGTGGCAATGCCCTTTGGGTCGATGGCGTGGTGCTCCTTTCCGCCTCAGGCTTCGCGCTCGCAATTGGTTGCTGGATCACGGCCGCCGGTATTTCAGCGGCGGCGGTGAGCCGAGCAATGGTGTGGCTAGCTCTGCCGTGGTTCTCCGCACTATATTTCCTGTCGAGAAAACTGCGTAAGCTGGCCGAAGGCGGCTTTGAAATTGTCTTGAACTTCGGCGCGGCTCCGGCTTATGCCAGTTCCTTGATCGTCATCGTTGCCCTGGTTTATCAATTCGCGAACAAGCTTTGGTAGGCTTCGCCGCTTCGCCTTACCCGGCTATCTTGACCGGCTGGCGCGCCATATCCGGCGTTGCCGTACCGAACACCCGCTCGAACCCGGCCAGAAAGGCATCCAGCGCGTTGCTGATCATCTGCTCTCTGTCTTCGAGCACCGGTGACTCGTAGATATATTTGCGAACCCCGTAGTAGAAAATTCCGCTGTGAAATACCCAGGCCATCTCGAGCTCGGACGCGGTCGGCCTGGTTTCCGGCGGCAACCCCGCTTCGTGGCGACATTCCCTGATGATGCGGGTCAGGATCTTGTCCCGCACCACGCCGACATACCAGCGGTTGATGTCGAGCCCCTTCAGGCCCGAATAGAGATAGATGCGGAGCCATTTGCGGGTAAAGATCGCCTTGGTATAGGCACCATAGAATTCCTGCAGCCGGCGGCGAATCGGCCTCGACCGGTCGGCCAGCAGCTTCTCCCAGCCGGTATCGAGCGGCTCGAGATAGACGGTGCGATAGACTTCCTTGATCAGCTCGTCCTTGCTTGGAAAGTAGCGATAGAGCAGCGGCTGCGTCACGCCGAGCCGGCGCGCCAGGTCGCGGGTGCCGCCGCCAAAACCCTCTTCGGAAAAGAATTCGGTCGCTTTCGCGACGAATTCCTTGCGGCGGTGCTCCGGAGAGAGCCGCTTCTGCTTCGCGTGGATAGGTCTGGGCGAGGCTTGCTTTCTCATGAAGAGCGGCTCGTCCTTCAAGTGCCGTGGCCATCATGAAATCGGCCATAACCGCCGTGGGCGAACAACAGCAACTCGTTCCGGTTGTAGGTGTAGGCTTCGACGGCGCCCAGAAAAATGACGTGGTCGCCGCCATAGTACCGGTTGGCCGCGCGACATTGGAAGCAGGCGACGCTGCCGGCAAGAACCGGAGCGTTGCCAAGGCCCGGTGCCCATTCAACCCCGGCGAATTTGTCTTCCGAGGATTTTGCGAACTTGCTCGCCAGCGCCTGCTGCGACGCGCCAAGCACATTGACCGCGAAATGGCTGGCGTTCTGGAACACGCTCAAGCCTTGCGAGAACATCCCCAGGCTCCAGAGCACGAGCGGCGGATTCAGCGACACCGAAGCGAACGAGTTGCAGGTCAGCCCGTAAGGCTTCCCGTCGGCCGCTACCGCCGTGATGATGGTGACGCCGGTGGCGTAGGTGCCGAGCGCGTTGCGAAAATCCCTGGGATCGATCGCTGAACTGTCGCTCTCGAGTTCCCTGGCTGGATCCGGGTCGGGATGTTTTGGCGCGTCGGTCATGGCGCTCGCCTCAAAGCGTCAGGTTTTCGGACGGCAGACCAAGCGCAACGCGCCCGTAATTGGTGCCGGCTGCATCGAAATTGAACGCGAGATGCGAATTGATCGCATGGGCATCGCGGAACTGGCGCTGCAGGGCGGCCGCCGTTGACAAACCTCGCGCGCCGCTGGCGGCAAACAGCAGCGACACGGCTTCCGTGCACAGGTTGACCGAAAAGGCCCCGTCACGCCGTAGCCTGGTCTTGATGGGAACATCGTGGACAACGCCCTGCCTGGCGTCGGCCATCGCCTCGATGCAGGTCGAGCGCATGATGCGGCGGGCCGCGTCGATTTTTGCCGAAGCCTCGGCAATCTTGATCTGCGTACTCTGGAGGTCGCTGAGCTTGGCCCGGTTGTAGGTCGAGGATCGATGCCGCGCGACCTTGATATAGTCGTCGAGACAGGCTTGCGCATTCCCGAGCGCCACGCCGGACAGCACATAGGGAAACAGCGGGAACACCGGCAGCGCATAGAGCGCGTTCGGATTGACCGCGCTTCCGGGCGTCGGTCCGCCGCCGAGATCGTTCACCGGAACGGTCATCGGCTCGGCAACGAAGGCGTCGCGAACCTCGACGTCATTCGAGCCGGTTCCCCGCAGCCCCGTCGAATTCCAGGTGTCGACGATCTGATAGTCGCTCTTGTTGAGCAGAAAGATGCGGTATTCGATTCCGTCGGCCTCGTCGTCGGTGGAGACCACGCTGGCGAGCATATTCCATTCACAGGAATCGACGCCGGAGCAAAATGGCCAGCTCCCGCGCAGGGTATATCCGCCCTCGACCTTGCGGGCACGGCCGGCTGGAAAGATGAAGGACGAGGCAATCAGCGCGTTGACGTCCCTGCCCCAGATCAGGTCCTGGGCGCGGCCGTCGAACATTCCGAGCATCCAGTGGTGGCTGGCGAGATTGGCAAGATTCCATGCCACCGACGCATCGGCCCGCCCGATCGCTTCCGCGCAGTCGACGAGAGCGACATAGTCGAACTCGGAGCCGCCCACCCGCTTCGGCTGCAGGATCCTGAACAGACCGGCGTCCTGCAGATCCCGCTCGGTCTCCGGTGGCAGCCGCCGCAACTCCTCGGTCCGCGAGGCGCGCTCGCGCAGTTGGGGGATCAGCGCTTCGGCCCGGCCGACCATGGCGGCGTAGGCGCCTTGATCCATCTCTGGCCCGGGAGGCACGCTCGCGTCAGGCTTCCGACCGGCATTTGCCATCTGTCGCCCCTCGCTATCGCGCGCTTGCGGTCTTGAGATGGGGCCGATCGAGATACAGCGAGGCAACCAGGCCTTCCTGGTCCTGCTCGGCGAATTCGGTCAGCAGCTTCATCTCGGGAATTCGCGCGCGGTCCAGCGTAGCCACGTCAGGCCAGTCGATCTCGATCAAATTGCCGGCAGGATCACGCAAATACATCTGGACGCAGCCATCCGGAAGTTCGTTCACCGGATTGCGGAACGTCGTCGAGTCCAGCGCGCCAAGCGCCTTGGCGGCGTCGTAGGCGGCATGAAAGTCGTCCACATCGACGGCAAAGTGCTGGTAGAGCGGAACGTGGTCTTCCAGTTCAAAGATGTGCAATTGCAGATCGCCGCAGCGCAGGTATTTGGTTTTGAACCCGAAATTATAGCTGGGGATCGTCTCCATGCCCAACACCGTCTGGTAGAATTTGACGGTCTCGGCGAGATTCCGGGTGCCGATCGAGAGGTGATTGAAGCCGGTTACTTTCACCACGCGCCTCCTTCGAGAACACCGCACTGCAACGAAAATCCGAACCGATCCTGCCCTGTTTATCGTTTGATCACTAGATATTCAAGGCGCGGCCGATCACTGGGGGTCGCGAGTCGGTTGTCCGACAGAAGATTGTCGGCGCTCAACCCAGGTTGAGCTGCCGGCCGAACTCCCGGCGCGATGTGAGGAACCGAGTGTCGCCGTCATGCGTTGCCGGTTGACGCGCGGAGGCGACGCGAATGCGCACCAAGACACCCGCCCTATGGCTTACCTCGGCATTGAAGCTGGCCAGCAACGCGACCATGGGCGTTGCCATGGGCCTTGTTTTCACATTGGTTTTGTCGATCGCCGACCCTGCCGGCGTGATAACGCTGATCAGGCGCGGCGCCGAGCCCGGGCTGACATGGACCATGTTCGTCGGCACCGTCTTGCTCACATTCGCCGTCGGCGCGGCCCTGACGGGCTTCGTCTTCACCATGACCGAAGATAGCTGAGACCAAAGGCCCTGCGTAATTGACTCGTCATGCCCGCGCTTGTCGCGGGCATCCACGTCTTGAAAGCCGAACAGCATCAAAGACGTGGATGGCCGGGACAAGCCCGGCCATGACGAAAATATAGAGTCATCATCCGGGGCCGCTGGTATGAGACCTGCGACAAAAGAATCAGGCTGGCTGTGGTTCAGTTCTGGAACGGGCGCGTCGGCATCACGTTCTCTCGGCATGCCGCGATACCATTTCGACCTGATTGGAAAGCACACGATCGTCGACCACAACGGCCTCGATCTAACCGACGACATCTTGGCGTCCGACGCGGCGGACAGTCTTGCCAACGAGTTGTATTCCGCCCGACCCGAGCTCCGCCGCCAGCATTGCTCGATCCTGGTGACGAACGAAGACGGCGAGGAAGTGTGCCGCGCGCCAATATGGGACCCGAGCCGCGACTGAACAAATCGCGTGCCGATGCGAAGCGGCGATGATGTAATGGATCACGCAAGCAGCCGAACCGGAGGCCGCGTGGCTCGCTCTCAGAGATAGCCCTCGCCGGCTTCGGCGGCAAACCGTCCGGGATCGCCCTCCCAGACGATCCGCGCATGTTCCAGCACATAGACCCGGTCGGCATGGGGAAGCGCAAAGGTCACGTTCTGCTCGCCCAGCAATACCGTGATCGGCGTGGTCTGGCGCAGCTTCTCCAGGGCCTTGGACAATAATTCGAGAATGACCGGCGCCAGGCCGAGGGTCGGCTCGTCCAGGATCAGGATCTTCGGTTGCATCATCAGTGCACGGCCGATCGCCAGCATCTGCTGTTCGCCGCCGCTCAAGGTCTGCGCCAACTGCCCCTGGCGTTCCTTCAGGATCGGAAACAATTCGAACAGCCACGCCAGTTGCCGGTCCCTCACCTCGTCGGTGAGATGCTGGCCGCCGAGGTCGAGATTTTCCCGCACCGTCATCTCGCCGAACAATTCCCGCGACTCCGGACACTGCACGATGCCGCTGCGGGCGATGCGTGCCGGGCTGGTGCCGCGCAGATTCTGGCCACCGCGAATGATTTCGCCGGAGTACGGCAGAAAACCGGAAATGGTATTGAACAGCGTGGTCTTGCCGGCGCCATTGAGGCCGACGACGGAGACGAACTCGCCTTCGTGCACATGGATCGAGACGTTCTCCAGCGCCTGCGCCTTGCCATAATGGACGCTGACTTTCTCGACCTGCAGCAGCGGCACCTTGTCCTTGAAGCTGGTCTCCGGGCGGGCCGAGGTTTCGATGGCGCCGCCGAGATAGACCCGCCGCACGGTCTCGTTGCGCATGACCTCCTCGGCGCGCCCGGTGACGATCTCTTCGCCGAGGTACATCGCGAGCACCCGATCGACCAGCGCGGCGACGCTTTTGACGTTGTGGTCGACCAGCAGCACCGCGCGCCCCTCGTCGCGGAAGCTGCGAATGAGTTCGGAGAAGGTACCGACCTCGGCGAGCGTCAGGCCGGCGAACGGTTCGTCGACCAGCACGACCTTGGGATCCCGGGCGATGGCCTTGGCGAGCTCGAGCCGGCGCAGGTCGGCGAACGGCAGGGTCGGAGGCCGCCGGTCCATCACGGCACCGAGGCCGACACGGTTGGCGATCCATCGCGCACGCTCGGTCAGGGCCTTGTCCGGAAACAGCATGAACAGGCTGTCCGGCAGCAGAGCCACCATGATGTTTTCAAGCACGGTCTGCCGATTGAGCGGCCGCGAGTGCTGGAACACCATGCCGAACCCTTTCCGCGCAATCTTGTGCGCGGGAAGGCCGGCAACGTTCTCGCCCTGGAAAACCACGTCGCCGGCGGTGGGCCGCTCGATGCCCATGATCGCCTTCATCGCGGTCGACTTGCCGGATCCGTTGGGGCCGATCAGGCCGAAGATTTCGCCGGCGCGCAGATCGAGATTGAGGTTCTTGACGGCGGTGAGGCCGCCGAAGCGCTTGGTCAGTCCGCGGACCTCGAGAACCGGTGCGTTGCTGGCAGCCGCGTTCGTCATGAGCGGGCCTCATGCGACAAGGCGGCTCCGAGAAATCCGCCGGGGAAGAACAACACCACGAGCAGCGCAACCGCCGAGACGATGAAGGTCGCGAGTTCGCCGGTCGGCCGCAGGAATTCGCCGGCCACGATCAGGAAGATCGCGCCCAGCGCGGCGCCGAGCACCGTGCGGCGTCCGCCGAGCACGGCGGCGACGATGACGTTGACGCCGACCGCGACGTCAACCACCGTGCCGACGGATGCGGTGCCGAAGTAAAACACCAGCAGTGCGCCGGACAGGCCGGAGAAGAACGCGCTGACGATGAACGCGGCCAGCTTGTGCTTGACGATGTTGAAGCCGAGCGCGCCGGCTTGAACCGGGTCCTGCCCGCTCGCCTGCAGCACGAGCCCGATCGGCGACTGCGACAGCCCGTACAGGATCGCGGCGCTGATGGTCATGAAGCCGAGCGCGATCCAGTAGTTGATGCTGGCGCTGATGGTGATGACGTCGGGAATGGTCAGGCCGATCTCGCCGCCGGTGAGATCGGCGAACACCACGACGAAATTCTGCAGGATCAAGACGGCAACCAGGGTCGTCAGCCCGAAATAGGGCCCGCGCACCCGCAAGGCCGGCAGCGCCAGCACGAAGCCTGCGATCACCGATGCCAATGCACCGAGGATGATGCACAGATATACCGACCACCCATACCGGTTGTTGAGGATACCCGCGGTGTAGGCGCCGACGCCGATCAGGAAGGTCGGCCCGAAATTCACCTCGCCGGCGAAACCGAACAGCAGGTCCCATGACATGGCGAACACGCCGAAATAATACGCGACCGTCAGCAGTCCGAGAACATAGCCGGAGACATAGAGCGGCAGCGTCGAGGCGACGATGACGGTGACGAGCGAGATCAGGAACAGCCGCGACTTGAAGAAATCGGCCATGCTCATCGCCTCCCGAGCAGGCCTTGCGGCCTGATGTACATCACGACCACCAGCAGCAGTAGCGCCGGAATGGTGCGGTACGCGGGCGAGACCAGATAGGCGGTCAGGGTTTCGAGATAGCCGACCACGAAGGCGGCGATCAGGGACCCCGACACGCTGCCGAGCCCACCGAGCACGACGATCGAGAACGCGCTCGCCGTCAGCGGCCCCACACTATAGGAGCTGACGCCGAGGAACATGCCCAGCAGCACCCCGGCGACGCCGGCAAGAATACCGTAGATCCCCCACACCACCACATAGATACTGGTGAGCTCGAGTCCGAGCAACGTGACCCCGCGGGGATTCATCGACGCCGCCAGCACCGCCTTGCCTGTGCGGGTTCGGTTCACCAGCAGCCAGAGCAGGCCGATCGCCACGCAACAGACCACGGCCGTGAAGATTTCGTTGTTCGGCGTGCGCACGCCGAGGATGCCGACCACGCCGTCGACGATCGGCAACACGGTCTTGGCATTGTTGGTGAAGAAATAGGCGATCAGTTCCTGAATCATGATCCCCCACAGCAACGTGCCGGTGAGGACGAAAATTTCCTTCTCCTCATTGGGAATACGCGTCGACCGCTGGATCGGCTGCACCACCGCGAAGTAGGTGGCGAAGGCGGCGACCAGCGCTGCCGCGACCCCGAGCAGCGCACCGGAATAGGAGCCCATGTGCAGCACGCTCGCTGCAGCCCATGCCGCCACCGCCGCCAGCACCATGATGGCGCCGTGTGAAAGATTGAGCACGCCGGACACGCCGAAGATAAGCGTGAAGCCGGTCGCGCCCAGGGCGTACAGCGCGCTGATGGCAAAGCCGTCGATCAGGATCTGAAAGGCAAGCATTTGATCGGCCGCGGCAGCACCGCTGCCTCTTGTTTGGAGCTACAGACACGAAAATGCTCCCGGGCGAGCCCGGGAGCCTGGTCGTTGCATGTCAGTTCGCGGTGACCTTGATGAAGCTCGGGAACTTCAACTGGCCCTTGGCCACTTCCTTCGGCCAGACGCTCACCTGCTTGCCATCCTGCCATTGCAGCATCAGGCCGGTGATCAGGCCCTTGCCGTATTTGATCGAATGGGTGAACGGGTCTTCCTTGCCGTAGAACTGGATGCGGCCGATGGTGCCTTCCCAGTCGGTCTTTTCCAGCGCCGCCACCAGCTTGTCCGCATCGGTCGATCCGGCGCGCTTGACGGCGTCGGCGATGTAATAGACCTCGTCATAGGAGGTGTAGCCGGCATAGGACGGATAGTTGCCGAACTTCTTCTTGAAGCCTTCGGCGAACGGAATCGACTTCGGGGTCACCGCGACGTCGGGACCGGAGACGCCCTGGTAAAGCACGCCTTCCGCCGCTTCGTTGGTATCCTTGCCGAAGGTGCTGTTGGTCGCCTGCGAGCTGATGCCGAACATCGGGATCGGCACCTGCTGGTTCTTCCACTGCACGGTCGGCTGCACCCCGACATGCGAAATGCCGGTGATGATCACGTCGGGTTTTGCGGCTTCGATCTTGTTGAAAATCGGGGTGAAGTCGGTGGTGTCGGGCGAGAAGCGGATGTGGTCGAGCACCTTCAGACCGACCTTGGGCAGGCACTCCTCGTATCCCACGTCGAGCGGCTTGGTCCAGGCGGCATCCTCGCTCATGATGACGGCGGACTTCATGTGCTTCTGGTCCACCAGGAGTTCCTTGGCGGCATCGCACACCGACAGCGCGAGCGCCGCCGAGGTCAGATAGCCGTGGAAGGTGTACTTGTTCTTCTCATAGTCGGCGTGCACGCTCTTGCTGATTTCGTTGGACGCCGCACCCGGCGACACGAACGGCGTCTTGAGCCGCGCAGCCCATGGTTCCAGCGCCAGCACGACTTCGCTGATGTAGCTCGCGATCACCATGTTGACCTTGTCCTCGTTGACCGCGCGCTGGAAAGCACGGACGGAATCCGCCGAGGAGCTGTGGTTGTCGTAGGTGATGATCTCGATGTTGCGGCCGTCAACACCGCCCTTGGCGTTGATTTCCTCGGCGGCCATCTGTGCCGCCTGAGGGATCGACGCACCGGCGATCGCCTGCGCTTCGGCGATCACGCCGATCTTGATCGGATCGGCAGCCGACGCCTGACCCGGGGCCATTGCCAGCAGGCCCAGCGCGGTCGCGCCGAGAAGTCCCCGCAAAAAAACAGGCGGGCGGGACGTATTTGTCATGTCGTTTCTCTCCACTTGATAAGTTCTTGCTTTGGCTGCGGGTTATTCTAGCGGTGCCGGGGCGCGCGGCAAGCGAAACCGCACCATAATCCTTAATTGGCGCCGAAACCATAGAAGGTGGATTTCGGCGCTTCCGGACGACCATGTGATTATTCCCGGGTCCGGAAGATTATTTGATAGCCAGATTCATCCGCTCTCGCAAAACGGACGGGACGCCGGCGCCATATCTTGCAAAAGGCGAGAGGTGCCTGATATCGACAGGTCCGGTGACTGCGGATAGGGTCGGCCCAAAAAACCACCCCCGGAGACGCGCCGTTGCAGGACCGATCCAAGCTGAAGCGCGATTACTACGCCGGCGGCCTGATGGTGCTGCTCGGAGTGGGGGCCGCCGTGACCGGCACCGGCTACAAATTCGGCACCCTCGCCCGAATGGGTCCCGGATTCATGCCGGTCATGCTCGGCATCGTGCTGGCATTCATCGGGGTCCTGATCGCCGGCACGGCGCTGGGGTCATCCGAGCCCGACGACAAGAAGTTCCTGCCCGACAACCCGCAATGGTTCGGCTGGCTATGCATCATCGGCGGCCCCGTCCTGTTCATCGTTCTCGGGCAGTACGGCGGCATGATTCCAGCGGTATTCGCCTGCGTGTTCGTCTGCGCGCTTGGCGATAGGACGGCGACATACAAATCGTCACTGGTACTGGCGGCCGGCGTGACCGTGTTCGGCGTCGTGCTGTTCCATTATCTCTTGGGCATTCCATTCCCGCTGCTGCGCGGGGTCAACCTGTGATCTCTACGGCGATTGCGGATCTCTGGTACGGCTTTGGCGTCGCGCTCGAACCGCACAACCTGATGTATTGTTTTCTCGGGGTGCTGGTCGGCAACCTGGTCGGGGTGCTGCCGGGGATGGGCCCCGTTGCCACGATCTCGATTCTGCTCCCGCTGACCTTCGGGATGCAGCCGGTGCCCGCCATCCTGATGCTTTCCGGCGTCTACTACGGCGCCCAGTATGGCGGGGCGATCTGTTCGATCCTGCTCAATCTGCCCTGTCATCCGCCGCACGCCGTGACCTGTCTCGACGGATTTCCGTTGACCAAACAGGGCAAGGGCGGCACCGCGCTCGGCATCACCATCATTGCCGCCTTCATCGGTGCGTCGTTCGGCATCACCGAAATGGTTTTCCTGGCGCCGTTCCTGGTCAAGATGGCGCTCGAATTCGGACCCGCCGAAGTCTGTTCGCTGATGCTGGTGGGATTGCTCGCCGGTTCGACGCTGGCGAAGGGATCGCCACTCAAGGGCGTCGCGATGACGATTCTCGGCCTTCTGGTCGGCATCGTGGGATCGGACATCGAGACCGGACAACCCCGCTTCACCTTCGGCATCACCGAACTGTTCGATGGCGTCGAGATCATCGCGCTCGCGCTCGGGATGTTCGGCATCGCCGAGTTCATGAACAGCATCAACAATACCGAAACCGTCGACATGAAATATGCCAGGGTCGGCATTTCCGACATGTTTCCGTCGAGGGCAGACCTCAAGCTCGCGTTCTGGCCGATGATCCGCGGCACCGTTCTCGGCAGCCTCTGTGCACTGATTCCCGGCACCGGACCGACGATTGCCTCGTTTGTCTCCTACGCCACCGAGAAGAAGATCTCGAAGACGCCGGAGCGTTTCGGTCACGGCGCGATCGAGGGTGTCGCATGCCCCGAGGCGTCGACGCATTCCTCGGTGCAGGGCGACTTCATCCCGACCATGAGCCTCGGCATTCCCGGCGACACCGTCATGGCTCTGCTGCTCGGCGCCCTGATCATTCACGGCATCGTTCCCGGACCGCAGTTGATCAGCCAGCACGCCGACATCTTCTGGGGCCTGATCGCGAGCTTCTGGATCGGCAACATCCTGCTCGTGATTCTCAACGTGCCGATGATCGGCCTGTGGGTGAAACTGCTCAGCATCCCCTACCGCTATCTCTATCCGAGCGCGATGTTCTTCGTCTGCATCGGGGTCTATGCAGCGAACAACGACATGTTCCAGGTCGGCGAGACCCTGGTGATCGGCGTTGTCGGCTACGTGCTGCTGCGGCTCGATTTCCATCCTGCGCCGGTGCTGCTCGGATTCGTGCTCGGTCCGCGCTTTGAGGAGAACTTCCGCCGCAGCCTGCTGATTTCCCGCGGCGATCTCATGACGTTCATTGACCGCCCGATCAGCGCGTTCTTTCTCCTGATATGCGTCATACTGATCGTGGCCCAGATTTATGTCTGGCTGCGCAAGCCCAGAGTTGTCGCCGAAGAACAAGCGATCGCGGCCCAGGTGCCAACGACATCCTATTCGGAGCTGGCGGGCTAGCGGCGAGATCGTCGGAAATTTCATCGCGGACGTTTTCGGCCTTTCCACAATCATCTCAATTCCGATTCCGCGAAGCCTCGAAAAAGTCCGCAAACGGCCGGGAACTTTGGCACCATGGCGCGGTTAGCCCGCGCGGGTTTCCAGATCAGCCCCTCTCTCGACGAAGCCCGCGCGCTTTGAGGGTGCCATGTCGAAATTCAATATCCTGGCCGTTATTCTCGCGATCTTTCTGATCGGTCCCGCTGCCGCGGCGCAAAGAGGCGGTGGCGGTGGCGGCGGCCACGGCGGTGGTGGTGGTGGCGGCGGCCACTTCGGCGGCGGTGGCGGTCATATCGGTGGCGGCGGCGGTCACTTTGGCGGTGGTGGCGGTCACTTCGGTGGCGGTGCCCGTTTCGGCGGCGGCGGCGGCCACTTCGGGGGAGCACGTTTCGGCGGTGCGCGCCCGGGCGGCGGGGGCGCCCGTTTCGGTGGCGCGCATTTCGGCGGAAGGCATATCGGCAGGCCGGGGATATCGCATTCCGCAGCGGGACCGGGTTTTCGCGGCCACCGCTCGTTCGCGACCCACGGCAACGCTGGCCGCGCCAGCCGTAGAGCGACGCTGCCGCAAAATCGCAACGCCACGTCCAGCCGGAATGGGAATTCGACTTTTCGCGGAAATCGCAACGCCAGCGTCAGATCGCGCGGGGTGCAACGCGCGCTGAATTCGCGCGCGGTCGCTGGCGCACTGCATAACAGGGCCGCGTTGCGCAATCCGAATATGCGCGCTCGGATCGCGGCCAGTGCCGCGACGGCGGGATGGCAGCATGGCCGCGGCAGAAATGGATGGTGGCGACACCGCCACGGCGGCTATGGCTGGGTTGGTCCGTTGTTCTGGCCGTTCGCCTATGACGATTGGTACGGCTACACGATGTGGGGCTATGGCGACGACCCGTCGTTCTGGGACTACGGGTACAACGACATCTATGCCGGCGTTTTCGCTCCTTACGGATATGACGCTCTCGCCGGCTATCTGCCGCCAAGTGGGACGCCAAGTGGGAGCGGCTCTGCGACGGCATCGCGCGCCCCGACTGCGGCTGCAACTTCCGACCAGTTGGCGCAAATGTGCGGCGAGGACAGTCGCGAGATCGCCGGCCTGCCGATCGATCAGATCCAGCAGGCGATTCAGCCCAACGACGCGCAGCGTGCGGCGCTGGATGACCTCGCCAACGCCTCCGTCAAGGCGGCGCAGGACATCAAGGCGGCATGTCCGACCCAGATCGGGTCGACGGCCCCAGCCCGGCTTGAATCCATGCAAAAGCGGATCGAGGCGATGATTGCCGCAGTCGGAACGGTTCAGCCGGCCTTGCAGAAATTCTACGATCTCCTGAACGACGATCAGAAGGCCCGCCTGAACGCGCTCGGCCGGGACCAGCTTCAGGACCAGCGTCAAGGCAAGGCCGCGAAAAATACCGCGGGCTCGCTGGCGCAAAGCTGCGAAGCCGCGCAATCCGGCGTCCTGACGTGGCCGGCGGCTCAAATCGACGCCAAACTTCACCCGACCGACGACCAACGCGCCAGCCTGACGGCCCTGCAGGACGCCACGGCCAAGGCCGCGGACATGCTCAAGGCATCATGCCAGCCCAGCGACGCCATCACGCCGCCGGCGCGGCTCGAAGCCGTCGGCAAACGGCTCAACTCCATGCTGGAGGCGGTCAAGATCGTGCGCACCGCATTGGACGACTTCTACGGCAAGCTCAGCGACGAACAGAAGGCGCAGTTTGAAGCAATCGGCCCGCGCCGAGCCCCGTTGTCCGATCAATCGGGGACCACACGGTCCCGGGGTCACCGCCGCCACGCGAGCGTCGAAGGCATGATCCGCCATTTCATTTGGCTGGCACGGTGAACTCCGAACTCTGATCGAATTGTTGGATCGGCGCGCCGCGCTGGGCTAGAATGGGCCACCATCCGTGTCCGGAACCACGCCCATGCAGCCCTACGATCGCGCCGCCGAAGACCTCGGCAATGCCAT
>DASUIA010000100.1:0-12917 GCA_036273255.1 Bradyrhizobium sp. | reverse complement strand
TTCGCGCTCGGCGCCGATCCAGCCATCACCCGCGGCCTGCGCCGCGCCGGGCTTGACACCCTCGGCGATGTGGCCGCCCGGGCTCGTCATGAAATCGCGGCCAGGTTCGGCGCCGGTTTCACCACCCTGCTGGCGCAGGCGCTGGGCGAGGGCGATGCGCCGATCAGTCCGCGCAAGCCGCTGCCGGATTACATCGTGGAGAAACGGTTTGCCGAGCCGGTGGCCACCGAGAGCGTGATCTCGGCAACGTTATCCCGGCTGGCGCAAATGCTGGTCGCGGCGATGGGCAAACAGGGCAAGGGCGCACGACGGCTGGAAGCGAGCTTCTTCCGCACCGATGGTACCTTGCGCGCGATCATGGTGGACACCGGCCAACCCGCGACGCGAAGCGAGGTGATCGATCGGCTGTTTCGCGAACGGCTCGAGGCCCTGAACGATCCGCTCGATCCCGGTTTCGGATTCGATCTCATCCGGCTGTCCGCCAGCCGCACCGAAATCGTCGTGCCGCAGCAGCGCGATCTCGATGCCAATGTGCATGATAATGACGAACTGGCCGATCTGATCGATCGCATCGCGGCGCGGATCGGCGGCCGGCGCGTGATCGTGCACCTGCCGCAGGACAGCCATATTCCGGAGCGCGCGGCAATGGCGGCGCCGGCGCAGCATAATCTGGCTGCGGCGACGCAGGCGAACTGGCCGGCCCGCACGGCGGACGAGCCGCCGTTACGTCCGCTGCGGTTGTTCGAAAGGCCGGAGCCGATCAGGGTGCCGTTTGCAACGGTCCCGGACGGGCCGCCGCACCACTTCACCTGGCGGCGTGTTACCCATGCGGTGGTCCGTGTCGAGGGACCTGAACGCATCGCCATGGAATGGTGGAAGCAGGATGGCGAGGTGCTGACGCGCGATTATTTCCGCGTCGAGGATGAAGCAGGACTGCGCTTCTGGATTTACCGCGACGGACTTTACGGCACCGAACTCGTGAACGAGGACGGCAAAGCTGCGTCCGCCAACTGGTTCGTGCATGGGCTGTTCGCATGAGCATTCCCGGCTATGCCGAAATCGGCATCACGACCAATTTCTCGTTCCTGCGCGGCGGCTCCGACCCGCGTGCCTATGTGCATGAGGCGAGCACCTTGCGCCTTGCCGCCATCGGCATCGCCGACCACAACACGATGGCCGGCGTGGTGCGGGCCTACAAGGAACTCGGCAATCCCGCGGTCAAGCACAAGCCAAAGCTTCTGATCGGTTCGCGCCTCGTCTTTCTGGATGGCACGCCGGATATCCTGGCCTATCCGCGCGACCGCGCCGCTTACGGCCGGCTATGCCGGTTGCTTACCCGGGGCAAGCGGGGCGACGATACCGAGAAGGGCGAATGCCGCCTCCATCTCGATGATCTGCTGGAATTCGCCGAAGGACAGCTTCTCATCCTGGCGCTGCCGCATCGCTTCGAGACGGCGCAGGCGCGCAAGGTACTGGATCGGCTGCAGCATTGCCGCGCCGAGGGCGTGTGGCTGGCGGCGAGCCTGCTGTATCGCGGCGACGATCGGCGTCGCCTGTCGCGGCTGCACCGGCTCGCCGTCGCGGCAGGCGTGCCGCTGCTCGCCACCAACGAGGTGCTGTATCACCATCCGGCGCGCCGGCCCTTGCAGGATGTCCTGACCTGCATTCGCGAGAAGACCACCATCGAGGCCATTGGCCGGCGCCTGGAAGCCAATGCCGAGCGTCACCTCAAGCCCGCGGATGAAATGGCGCGGCTGTTCCGCGACCTGCCGGAGGCGATTGCGGAAACCATGCGGTTTGCCGGCCGCATCGTTTTTTCGCTCGACCAGCTCAGATATCAATATCCGGACGAGCCGGTGCCGCCAGGCAAGACCGCGCAGCGTCATCTGGAAGATCTGACATGGGCAGGAGCGCACGGGAAATTCCCGATCCGGATCGCACCGAAGACGAAAAAGGTCTTGCACAAGGAACTGCGCCTGATCCGCAAGCTCCACTACGCGCATTATTTCCTGACCGTGCATGACATCGTGCAATACGCGCGCAGCCAGAGCATTCTCTGCCAGGGCCGGGGTTCGGCGGCCAACTCGGCGGTGTGCTACGTGCTCGGCGTGACCTCGGTCGATCCCACCAAGGTCGATCTGCTGTTCGAGCGCTTCATTTCCAAGGAGCGGCTGGAGCCGCCCGACATCGATGTCGATTTCGAGCATTCGCGGCGCGAGGAGGTGATGCAATATGTCTACCGCCGATATGGCCGTCACCGCGCCGCCATCATTGCGACCGTGATTCACTACCGCCCGCGCAGCGCGATCCGCGACGTCGGCAAGGCGCTGGGGCTGACCGAGGATGTCACCGCGGCGCTCGCCGATACGGTGTGGGGGAGCTGGGGCAAGGGCCTCAACGACATGCAGGTGAAGCAGGCCGGGCTCGATCCCGGTAATTCGATGGTCGCGCTTGCAATCGAGCTTGCCACCGAGCTGATCGAGTTTCCGCGGCATCTGTCCCAGCACGTCGGCGGCTATGTGCTGACACAGGACCGGCTCGACAGCTACGTTCCGATCGGCAATGCCGCGATGGAGGATCGCACCTTCATCGAATGGGACAAGGACGACGTCGATGCCTTGAACATGATGAAGGTCGATGTGCTGGCGCTGGGCATGCTGACCTGCATCCGCAAATGCTTTGACCTGATCGCCGACCACAAGGGCAAGCGGTACGAACTGGCGACGGTCCCGCCGGACGAGAAGCCGGTCTACGACATGCTGTGCCGGGGCGAATCGCTCGGCGTGTTCCAGGTCGAGAGCCGCGCGCAGATGAACATGCTGCCGCGCCTGAAACCGCGCACCTTCTATGATCTCGTCATCGAGGTCGCCATTGTTCGGCCCGGCCCGATCCAGGGCGACATGGTGCATCCCTATCTGCGGCGCCGGAATGGCAAGGAGAAGGAGCACTATCCGTCGCCGTCGCCCGAGCACGGCGAAAAGGACGAACTGTACAGGGTCCTGCACAAGACGCTGGGGGTGCCGCTGTTCCAGGAGCAGGCGATGCGGATCGCCATCGAGGCGGCGAAGTTCACTCCCGAGGAAGCCAACGGCTTGCGCCGGGCGATGGCGACGTTCCGCAATGTAGGCACCATCGGCAGATTCGAAGACAAGTTGATCGGCAACATGATCGCGCGCGGCTACGATCCTGAATTTGCCGGCAACTGTTTTGAGCAGATCAAGGGATTCGGCAGCTATGGCTTTCCGGAAAGTCATGCGGCGAGCTTTGCGCAGCTTGTCTATGTCTCGTCATGGCTCAAGCATTATCATCCCGACGCATTCTGCTGCGGGCTATTGAACTCGCAGCCGATGGGTTTTTACGCCCCGGCGCAGATCGTCGGCGATGCCCGCAAGAACCGCGTCGAGGTGCGCGCCATCGATGTGTCACATAGCTGCGCGCAGAATACGCTGGAGGCGGGAGGCGGGGAGTATTGTGCGGTCCGGCTCGGCTTCCGCCAGATCGACGGCTTCAGGTGGACCGATCCCGACGAGGCGCGGCTGAAATCCCCATCTCGAGATTCCGGGTTCGTCGCTGACGCGACGCCCCGGAATGACGGTGGTGACGATTGGGCCGAGCGCATTGTCGCGGCGCGTGCGCGCCGGCCCTTCACCTCGCTGGAAGATTTCGCCCGCGACACCGGTCTGCCCAAGCGTGCCTTGATCCTGCTGGCGGATGCCGACGCGTTCCGCTCCATCGGGCTTGACCGTCGCGCCGCGTTGTGGGCGGTGCGCCGCTTGCCGGATGACGTGCCGCTGCCGCTGTTCGAGATTGCGACGGCGCGCGAGCAGCCGGACGAGAATGTCGGACCGCTGCCGCTGATGCCGCTGCCGGAGCAGGTGGTCGCCGATTATCAGACCATGCGGCTGTCGCTGAAGGGCCATCCGATGCAATTCCTGCGCTCGATGTTCGAAAGCGAACGGGTCATGGCCTGCAGGGATGTCTGTCACGACCGGGAAGGGCGCCGGGCCCGTTGTGCCGGCGTGGTACTGGTGCGGCAGCGTCCCGGCAGCGCCAAGGGCGTGGTCTTCATGACGCTCGAGGACGAGACCGGCATCGCCAATATCGTGGTGTGGCCGAAGGTGATGGAGCGCTTCCGCAAGGAGGTCATGGGCGCCCGCCTCATTCTGGTCGAGGGCTATATCCAGAGCAGTCCGGAACAGGTGACGCATCTGATCGCCCAGCGATTGTTCGACCGCTCGCACGACCTGATCGGCCTCGCCAATGATGCGCTGAGCCGCAAACATGCCGTGCCGGCGGGGCCTGCGCTGATCGAACCGCTCCACGAAGACCGCCGCGACAATCCCGCGCAGAAGATCCGCCATCCACGCGATGTGCGCATTCTGCCGCGCTCACGGGATTTTCATTAAGGAAGGAAGATACCGGTCTATTCCGGCGCCGCACCGACCGGCGGTCCGCCGGGCGGCCGGTGCAGGAAGGTGATGGTCGCGAAGGCGCCGAGCCACGAGCCGACGGCCGCAAACAGGACGTAGACCCAGTTTTCGGTGTAGCTGATCACCGCGTAGGACGAGAGCAGATACCACACGCTGCTCCAGGTGGCTGCCGGCACCCGCCGGCGCGCGACCACCGCCGAGGTAAACATGACATAGACCGCATCCGTCGCGGCGGTCGCCAGCATGACGCCCCCGGCGGTCAATGGATCGATGGCAGCCATTGCAACTCCTTCCATGCTGAGGCAGAGCTTTGGACGATATCGCGTTTTCCAGCGACGCGGGCACCAACGACTTCGGGTAACAGCGAGGGATCATGCCAGGCCCCAGAGAGATTCTGAGCGACATCTGGATCGCCGCGGGGGGCGACCCGGCCGCACTCGAAAACGTCACACTGACGGGCGACGAACCGATGCTGCCGTCGTCGTTTCGCGTTGCCGCCGCGGCGCAAGCCAGCATCGCCGCCGCCGGCCTTGCCGCCGCGCAAATCTGGCGATCACGCAGCGGACAATCGCAGCCGGTCGCGGTCGACATGGCGCATGCGCTGGTCGAATGCCGCAGCGAGCGCTACCTGCGGGTCGACGGCAAGCCGCCGGGTCCGACCTGGGACGCGATCGCCGGCATCTACCAGACCGGCGACCGCCGCTTCGTACGGCTGCACACCAATTTCCGGCACCACCGCGACGCCGTCTGCCGGGTGCTCAACTGCGAGCCGGAGCGTGCGGCGGTTGCCGCCGCACTGATGCAGTGGGACGCCGAGACGTTCGAGACCGCGGCCTATGCCGGCGGCGCCGTGGTTGCGATGATGCGCTCGCATCGGGAATGGTCGGCCCTGCCGCACGCCAAAGCGCTCGCCGAACTGCCGGTGTTTTCCATCGAGAAAGTCGGCGAGGCGGCGCCGAAGCCCTGGCCTGCGGGGGAGCGGCCGCTGGCGGGCTTGCGCGTGCTGGATCTGTCGCGGGTGATCGCCGGTCCCGTCGCCGGCCGCACGCTCGCCGCGCATGGCGCGGATGTCATGCTGATCTCCGGCCCGGACCGGCCGGCCATCCCATGGCTCACCATCGACACCGGCCGCGGCAAGCTGACGAGCTTTGTCGAACTCGGCCATGAGCAGGGAAGGGCCGTGCTGTGCGATCTGCTGGCGCAAGCCGACATTTTTTCGCAGGGCTATCGTCCGGGCGCGCTCGCCGCGCGCGGTTTCTCGGCCGAACAGGCGGCCCGGATCAGTCCCGGCATCGTCTGTGTGTCATTGTCCGCCTATGGCCATGCCGGGCCGTGGGCGGAGCGCCGCGGCTTCGACTCGCTGGTGCAGACCGCGACCGGTTTCAATCACGCCGAAGGGCAGGCTGCCGGCATCGACGGACCAAAGGAATTGCCGGCGCAAATGCTCGACCATGCCACCGGCCACCTGATGGCGTTCGGAGCGATGATGGCGCGCGAGCGCCAGTCGCGCGAAGGCGGTAGCTGGCATGTTCGGGTCTCGCTCGCCCAGACCGGGCGGTGGCTGTGGAATCTCGGCCGCGTCGCCGACGGGCTTGCGACCGACGAATTGTCGGGCGACATGGTCCAGCGTTTTGTCGAGGAAGTCCCCTCGGGCTTCGGCCAGCTTCGCGCCGTCACCCATGCCGCCATCCTTTCGAAAACGCCGGCCTACTGGGCTCGCCCGGCCATGCCGCTTGGCAGCCACCCGCCGCATTGGCGCCCCGCGGCTGACGATTCTCACATCGGCCTTTCGGAATTTTGAAGTGAAATGCGCCGCCATCCGCGTTTTTAGATTGTTTGAAACATCAAATGGGCACTATTAGCGTAGCGATCAGCGGTCGCCGCCGGAATCGCCGCCGAACCGATTGGACTTCATGCCGCCCAAATTTACCAAGCAATTGCAGATGTTTAACGGACGACATCTGGCCATTGGCGTGGCATTGCTGGCGCTGGCGGGTGCCGGGTCTTACGGATTCACACTGCTTGGCCGGACACCGCGGATCGATTCCGATGTGTCGAGCCAATCCCGCAAGGGATCGCAGCGCTACGTCCCGACCGCCGCCGAATGGGCCAGCCTGACCGTCGAACCCGTGACCGAGCAAACCTTCCGCGCCGAGCATGCAACCGAAGGCAAGATCGCCGTCGATGAGGACCGCTCGACGCCGGTGTTTTCGCCCTATGCCGGCCGGGTCCTGAAGCTATTGGCCAAGCCGGGCGACAACGTCACCCAGGGCCAGCCTTTGTTCGTGATCGAAGCGGCCGATACCGTGCAGGCCCAGAACGATTTCATCTCGGCCATGACCGGCCTGAACAAGGCAAAATCGGCGCTCGATCTCGCGCAGTTGCAGGATACGCGCGCCAAGGATTTGTTCGAAGGCAAGGCGGTCCCGCTCAAGGACTATCAGCAGTCCCAGGCCACGCTGATCCAGGCGCAGAACGATCTGCGCTCGTCGCAAACCGCGCTGGAAGCCGCCCGCAACAAGCTGAAGATTCTCGGCCTGAGCGAGGAGGACATTGCGACATTCCAGCAAAAGGGACGCATCGACCCCAACATCACCATCTTCTCGCCGATCGCAGGCACCGTGGTACAGCGCAAGATCGGTCCCGGGCAATACATCAATTCCGGCGCAAGCGATCCGGTGTTCGTGATCGGCGATCTCTCCACCGTCTGGCTCACGGCCTTTGTCCGTGAAACCGACGCATCGATCGTATCGGTGGGGCAGGAGCTGTCGTTCAATGTGCTGGCGCGGCCGGAGCATCCGCTGGTGGCGCGCATCGACTATGTCGCCGCGGCGATCGATCCGGTGACCCGCCGGCTCTTGGTCCGCGCCACGGTGGACAACAAGGGCGGCCTGCTGAAACCCGAAATGTTCGCCAATGTGACGATCTATTCCGGCGGCGACCATTTGGCGGTCGGCGTCCCCAAGCAGGCGCTGATCTATGAGGGCGATCAGGTCCGGGTCTGGGTTGCGCACGAGGACAAGTCGATCGAACTGCGCCAGATCAAGACCGGCCTTACCAACGGCAATCTGGTGGAGGTCGACGGCAATTTGAAACCCGGCGAGCAGATCGTCACAAGAGGCAGCCTGTTCATCGACCGCGCGGCGTCGGGCACCTAGCGCGATGGTGGCGCGACGCAATCCCGCCTCCGCATTCGGGACGTCAGTCCTCCCTTCAGCCTGTTGAAAGTCTCGATCTGAATGGATCGTCTCGTCGCCATTGCCGTCAACCGGCGCTATTTGATGGTGGGCCTGTTGACCGTCGTGTTGATCGGCGGCCTGATCGCGTTCAAGCAGCTCAACATCGAAGCCTATCCCGATCCGACGCCGCCGATGGTCGACGTCGTGACCCAGAGTCCGGGATTGTCGTCCGAAGAGATCGAGCGCTACATCACCATTCCGATCGAGACCCAGGTCGCGGGTATCAAGAACCTTCGCACCATCCGCACTATCTCGCTGTACGGATTGTCGGACGTCAAACTGCAGTTTTCGTTCGACTACACCTATGACGAGGCGTTGCAGCAGGTGCTGAACCGGCTGTCGCAGCTCGCACCGCTGCCCGGCAACGTGCAGCCGGCGATTTCGCCGCTCAGCGCCGTCGGCGAAATCTACCGCTACCGGCTCGCCGGTCCGCCGAACTACAGCGTGCTCGATCTGAAAACCCTGCAGGACTGGGTGCTGCAGCGCCGTTTTCGCGCCGTGCCGGGCGTGATCGACGTCACCGGCTGGGGCGGCAAGACCAAGACCTATGAATTGCAGGTCGATTTCAACAAGCTGGTCGCCTACGGGCTGACGCTGCCGCAGCTTCTGCAGGCGGTGGGCAATTCCAACATCAATGTCGGCGGCAATACCGTCAACATCGGCACGCAGTCCGCCGTCGTGCGCGGTGTCGGCCTGATCCGCTCGATCGACGACCTCGCCAACACCATGGTGTCGCAGAGCGGCGGCAATCCGGTTCTGGTCAAGGACGTCGCCACCGTGACCGTCGGCGAGAAGCCGCGCCTCGGCATCGCCGGCCTCGATCAGGACGACGACATCGTACAGGGGATCGTGCTGATGCGACGCGGCGAGCAGAGCCTGCCGACCATCCTGCGGGTCGAGCAACTGGTGGCGTCGATCAACAATTCCAGCGTCCTGCCGCCAGGCGTGCGAATCGAGCGCATCTATGACCGCAAGGACCTGATCGACCTCACGACCTCGACCGTGCTGCACAACATGGTGCTCGGCATCCTGCTGATCGTGCTGCTGCAGTGGATTTTCCTCGGCAATCTCAGGAGCGCGCTGATCGTCGGCGCCACGATTCCGTTCGCGCTGTTTTTCGCCGTCATCATCCTGGTGCTGCGCGGCGAATCCGCCAATCTGCTGTCGGTCGGCGCGATCGATTTCGGACTGATCGTGGACGCCACCGTGATCATGGTCGAGGCGATCTTCCGCCGGCTGACCCAGACCACCGCGCTCTCGGACGCCGAGCAGAGCCACATCTCGACCGACACCACGATGGCCATCAAGAGCCACGCCATCCTCAGCGCCGCCGCCGACGTGTCGCGCTCGATCTTCTTTGCCGCCGCCATCATCATCGCGGCTTTCCTGCCGCTGTTCACCTTGAGTGGCGTCGAAGGCAACATCTTCGGGCCGATGGCGCGGACCTATGCCTATGCGCTCGCCGGCGGCCTGCTCGCGACCTTCACGATCACCCCGGCATTGAGTGCGATCATCCTGCCGTCGCATGTCCACGAAACCGAGACCCGGATCATGGCGATCCTGCATCGGCTGTATGTTCCGGTGCTGAACTGGGCCGTCGGCAGCCGGAAGCTGGTGGTGGCGGGAGCGATCGGGCTCGTCGTCATGACCATCCTGTTGAGCCGCCTGCTCGGTCTCGAATTCCTGCCCAAGCTCGAGGAGGGCAATCTCTGGATCCGCGCGACGCTGCCGCCGACCATCTCGCTGGAGACCGGCAACGCCTATGTCAACGAGATGCGCAAGCTGATCCGCAGCTTCCCCGAGGTCGAAGCGGTGGTGTCACAACACGGCCGGCCCGACGACGGCACCGATGCCGCCGGCTTCTTCAATGCGGAATTCTTCGCACCCCTGAAACCGGTCAGCGAATGGCCCGGCACACATGACAAGGACGAATTGACCGCGCAGTTGCTTGCGAAATTGCAGGCCAGGTTTCCCGGCGTCGAGTTCAATTTCTCGCAATATCTCCAGGACAACGTCTCGGAGGCCGTGTCGGGCGTGAAGGGCGAGAACTCGATCAAGCTCTACGGCAACGATCTGCAGACGCTCACCAAGACGGCGAACCAGATCAAGGCGGTTCTTGCCACGGTGCAGGGCATCACCGACCTCGCCGTGTTCACCTCGCTCGGCCAGCCCACCATCCAGATCGACATCGACCGCGCCAAGGCGGCCCGGTATGGCCTTTCGCCCGGCGACATCAACGCCACCATCAAGGTGGCAATCGGCGGCGACACCGCGGGCGACCTCTACGAGCCCGGCAGCGACCGGCATTTTCCGATCATCGTCCGGCTGGCGCCGGAATATCGCAAGAGCGCCGAGGCGATCCAGAACCTGCGGATCGGCGCGCCCGGGGCAAACGGCACCATCACCCAGGTCCCGTTGAGCGAGGTCGCCTCGATCAAGCTGGTCTCGGGGGCCGCCTATATCTATCGCGAGCAGCAGGAGCGCTATCTGCCGATCAAGTTCTCGGTGCGTGAACGCGACCTCGGCAGCGCGATCAGGGAAGCGCAGGAGAAAATCGCGGCCCAGGTTCAACTGCCGCCGGGGTCGCGCATCGAGTGGGTCGGGGAGTTCGGTAATCTGCAGGACGCCATCAAGCGGCTGTCGGTCGTGGTGCCCATCAGCCTGACGCTGATCGCGACGCTGCTGTGGTTCAATTTCGGCTCGATGATCGAGACGCTGCTCGCCATGAGCGTGATCCCGATGGCGATCTTCGGCGGCGTATTGGGGCTGCTGGTCACCGGCATTCCCTTCAGCGTATCGGCCGCAATCGGGTTCATCGCGCTGTTCGGCATCGCCGTGATGGACGGCATCATCATCCTGTCGCAGTACAACCAGTTGATCGACGAGGGCCTCGACCGCATCAACGCCGTGATCCGCACCGGCGAACTGCAGCTTCGCCCGGTGCTGATGACCTGCGTGGTCGCAGGCGTCGGGCTGTTGCCGGCGGCGCTGTCGACCGGGATCGGATCGCAGGTGCAGAAGCCGCTCGCGGTCGTGGTGGTCGCCGGCATGATGCTGGCGCCACTGGTCATTCTGGTGACGCTGCCGGTGCTGATCTCGCTGTTCTCGCGCCGGGCGAGGTAAGCTCAAATATGGGCATGTGCCCATATTTCTTGCCCACTCCGATTGTGGTTGACGCATCCTCTCGGCTGCTTTGTGATCGGGGCCGACGAGATTCAACCGCGGGGGGGACACCATGCGGATCGAGGAGCGCCACAGTCAGGCCGTTGTCGGAACGTCCGATCAGATTCTCGGTGAAATCCGGGATTTTTGCCGCGCGACGCAAACCGCCGAGTCCACCTTTGGCCGTCTCGTCGTCAATGACGGCAAGCTGGTATCGCGGTTGCGCGACGGCGCCAGGATCACCACCGGCACGCTCGACAAGGTTCGCGCCTATCTTTCCGAACATCGCGCCACGGCGGCGGCGGCGCAGCGGCAGCCGGTGGCGGCGGCCCCGCCGCTCAACGGCGCCGCGGTCGCGGCTGAAATCATGCCGCCGGGGTTTCGTTTTTTCGACAACCGGCAGAAATATCTGCTGTTCGTGTCGACCTGCAGCGAGAAGACCGAAATCGCGCACCGGATTTCACTCGAACTCGGCAATCTGCAGCCAACTCCGCCGGCACTTCGGATCTTCGACGCCGGCGTTGGCGACGGCACGGTGCTGTCGCGGGTCATGCGGGCGCTGCATGCCCGCTTTCCCACCATGCCGCTCTACGTCGTCGCCAAGGAAATCAGCTACGAGGACGTAAGGTTGATGCTGGAGAAGATGGCCGACCGCCTGTTCGAGCATCCCGCTACCGTCATCGTCGTCACCAATCTCTATTATGCGGAGGCGCCGTGGCTGACGCCGCGTTCGGCGATGTCGGCGCAAAGCCTGCTCTGGAAGGACGTGGCGCTGTCCGGCAACACGGCGCACGGTTTCGCCGAGCAGATCGGCGAGCTCGAGGGATTTCTGGCCGAGAACTGGCGTGCCGGAATCAGCCCGACCACGGGCAACCCGGTCTACAGCAGACCCATCATCCTGACCTTGCGGCGGGAAGACCATTCCTTCCTGCTCGACCCGATCATGCCGCGGCCGGGCCGCGTGATGGCCGATTACGATCTGGTCATTGCCTCGCAGCCTTACCGGGCGCGCGTCAGCGTCGAATTCAAGGCCTCGAAGGTGGTGACGCCGCTGGTCAGATCGTTGCGGCCCGGCGGACGGCTGATCGGCATCCATTCGCACGGCAAGGATCCGGGGATCGAGATCATCGACCAGGTCTGGCCCGACGACGATCCGTTCAAGACCGATCGCTATGCGATCCTGCGCCAGGTCAAGCACGAGCTCGGCGCGGCGGCGCGGCACTATAATTTCAATGCGTCCTCCGACGCGCGCTCGATCTTCCGCTATCACATGCACACCTTGCCGGACGAGGTGAGCGGTCCGATCGGGACCTCGACGCTGTTCGCCGCCTGGAACGCCGCGATCTATGTCGCGCAGATCGAGGACATCAGGCTGTCGGATGTCGTTCGCGACGGCCGCTACCTCGAAGCCACCGACCGGGTGCTGAAGCGGCACGGCGGTCTCTGGTTCAACGACGAGACCTATGTGATCTCGCGACGCCGCGCGTGAGCCAGATCCGAAACCCCGGAGATTCCCGGAGGGAGCCGTGACTGCACCCAACCCCGCTCTGTCCAGCGAGCTGGCCTTGCGGCTTTCGTCCGCCTCGGTCGAAATCTCCTCGCGCGGCCATCAAGTGCCGGAGTTGCGCGATCATTTCGCTAGGGGTACCGACGTCACCATCACCTTTCTGCCCGGCGACAATTATCGCCGCAATGTCGACACCGCAGCCGCGCTGCGCCATGCCGGGTTCAATCCGGTGCCCCATATCGCGGCACGCGAAATGCCCTCGCGCGAGGCGCTCGACGATTTTCTGCGGCGGGCGCGCAGCGAGGCGGACGTCAAGCGCATTCTGGTGATCGCCGGCGACGTCGCGCGGCAGAAGGGCCCGTTCGGATCAAGTCGCGCTGTCTGCGCCAGCGGATTGATCGAGGCCCACGGCATCGCCTCCGTCGGCGTCGCCGGTCATCCCGAGGGCCATCCCTATCTGGAAGGCGCCGGCGCCTTTGGGGTGCTCGAGGCGTGGCGGGACTGGAAGCAGACGACCGGGATTGAGGTCGCCGTGATCACGCAGTTCTGTTTCGAAAGCGCGCCGAACCTGGCCTGGAT
>DASUIA010000099.1:0-3675 GCA_036273255.1 Bradyrhizobium sp. | reverse complement strand
AACCTGACCCAAAGAACGCTGGCTTATACCAACCATACGCTCCTGCCTGAAGCTCTCGAGAAATGGCCGGTGGAGTGGTTTGAGAGGCTGATACCGCGCAACCTGGAGATCATTTTCGAGATCAATCGGCGCCTTCTCGACGCCGTCCGAACCCGCTTTCCGGGCGAGGAGGGACGCGTCCAACGCATCAGCCTGGTCGAGGAGGGGGCCGAGCGCAAGATCCGCATGGCCAACCTCGCCATCGTCGGCTCGCACAGCACCAACGGTGTCGCTGCGATTCATTCAGGCTTGCTGCGCACGATGACGGTCAGAAACCTGGCCGAGATGTTTCCCGAACGCTTCAACAACAAGACCAACGGCGTCACCCCGCGCCGTTGGCTGCTGTTAGCGAACCCGGCGCTCGCCGGCACGATCACTGACGCGATCGGCGACGGCTGGGTGACCGATCTCGGTCAATTGAGCAAGCTCAAGCCGCTTGCCGATGACAAATCTTTTCGCGGCGTGTTCCACAAGGCCAACCACGATGCTAAGTCCGCATTCGCCGATTGGCTCAAATCGACATCCGGCCAGATCGTCGACCCCGACACCATCTTCGACTGCCAAATCAAGCGCATTCACGAATACAAGCGGCAACTGCTCAATGCGCTGCGCATTGTGGTGCTATACAACAGGTTGCGGGACAACCCTGGCCTCGAGATCGCAGCGCGGACCTTCTTCTTCGCCGGGAAGGCGGCGCCGGCCTACCGTCTGGCCAAGCTGATCATCAAGTTCATCAACAACCTGGCCGGCACGATCGACGGCGACCCGGTGACGCGCGGCCGTCTCAAGGTCGTGTTTCTACCCGACTACTGCGTTTCACTGGCCGAGAGGCTGATCCCCGCCGCCGACGTCTCCAACCAGATCTCAACCGCCGGTTACGAGGCCAGCGGCACCAGCAACATGAAGTTTATGATGAACGGGGCATTGACGATCGGCACGCGCGACGGCGCGACGATCGAGATGGCCGAAGAAGCCGGCGAGGAAAATTTCTTTCTGTTCGGCCTGACCGCGGCCCAGGTGGAAGCCAGCCGGAGCTGGTACAACCCGCACTGGCATTACGACCACGAGCCCGAAACCCGCGCTGCGTTGGACATGATCTCCTCCAACTATTTCAGCCGCTACGAACCCGGCATCTTTGCCCCGCTATGGGACGCGCTGTTGACCCACGGGGACCATTACATGCACCTGGCGGACCTCAAATCATATCTCGAGGCGGATCATAGGCTGACAGAGCTATACGCCGACAGCGACGCGTGGGCACGCAAGGCCATCTTGAACGTGGCCGGTTCCGGGAAATTCTCCAGCGACCGCACGATCGCCCAGTACGCCGCCGAAATCTGGAATGCGAAGCCCTGTCCGGTACCATAACGAGGATCCGCCGATGACCATTTCGCCGCTCGCCGGGAAGCCGGCGCCGAAGGAATTGCTAATCGATCCGGCCCGGCTGGAACGCGAATTTTTCGAGCGTCGGCCCGATCTCGATGATCCTGGCCAGCTGGTCAGCTTCGGCACCAGCGGGCATCGCGGATCGCCCCTCCATGGGTCGTTCACCGAAGCCCATATCCTCGCGATCACGCAGGCCATCTGCGACTATCGCCGCGCGCACGCGACCGATGGCCCGCTATACATGGGCAAGGATACGCACGCGCTTTCCGGGTCGGCTCAGCGTACCGCGCTCGAAGTCCTGGCGGCCAACGACGTGCCGACTGTTATCCAGAGAGATGACGGGTTCACGCCGACGCCGGTCGTCTCGCATGCCATCCTCGTTCACAATCGCTCACGCAGTGATCGACTGGCCGACGGTATTGTCATTACGCCATCGCACAACCCGCCGGAGGATGGCGGGTTCAAGTACAACCCGACCAATGGCGGGCCGGCCGACACCGACGTGACCCAGTGGATCGAGGGCCGGGCCAATGAACTGCTGAGAGATCGTAACGCCGCTGTGAAGCGGGTGGCGTTCGCCGCTGCAATCGCCGCGGCCACGACGCGGCAGGAAGACCTCGTTCTTCCCTATGTCAACGACCTGCGCAATGTTGTCGACATGGACGCTATCCGCGCCGCCGGGCTCAAGCTCGCCGTCGACCCGCTTGGCGGCGCCGCCGTGCATTACTGGGAGCCGATCAACAAGATCTATGGGCTGGACATTGCGGTCGTCAATCCGGAGGTCGATCCGACCTTCTCATTCATGACCGTCGACCACGACGGCGCGATCCGCATGGACTGCTCCAGCCCCTATGCCATGGCCCGACTCGTCGGCCTCAAGGACCGCTATCGGGTCGCCTTCGCCAATGACCCGGATTCCGATCGGCACGGCATTGTCACACCGGGTGCAGGGCTGATGAACCCCAACCATTACTTGTCGGTAGCGATCCTCTATCTGCTGACGCACCGCCCTGACTGGCCAGCAGAAGCCGCGGTCGGCAAGACCTTGGTCAGCAGCAGCATGATCGACCGAGTCGTCGGCAAGCTGGGGCGTCGCCTGTCCGAGGTGCCGGTCGGCTTCAAATGGTTTGCTCCGGGGTTGTTCGACGGGTCGTCCTGCTTTGGCGGCGAGGAGAGCGCCGGGGCCAGCTTCTTGCGGCGCAACGGCAAGGTTTGGACGACCGACAAGGACGGGCCCATCATGAATCTGCTGGCCGCCGAGATCACCGCCCGCACCGGCAAGGATCCTGGCGAGCACTACGACGCGTTGACGGCGGAGTTCGGGACTCCCTACTACACGCGTATTGATGCGCCGGCGACACCACAGCAGAAGGCGAGGCTCGAAAGGCTGTCGCCGGAGGCGGTCAAGGCGCCGAACCTGGCTGGCGAGCCGATCGTCGCGAAGCTCACGCGCGCGCCCGGGAACGGCGCTCCGATCGAGGGTCTGAAGGTCCTCACCCGTAATGGCTGGTTCGCCGCGCGCCCGTCGGGTACCGAGGCCGTCTACAAGATCTACGCCGAGAGTTTCAAAGACGAGGCTCACCTGGAGGCCATCGTCAGGGAAGCGCAGGAGATGGTGAACACCGCGCTGGCCTCCTAGACTCGGCTCCGCGGGCGAGACGGGAAAAGGACATGAATGACGACAGCCGGCGGATGATTCTTCCGCCGTTTCCGCCGGAATACCGCGCCTCCGGCGTGCTGCTGCACGTCGCCTCGCTGCCCTCGCCTTACGGCATCGGCGATGTGGGGCCGCCTCCGCTGGCGTGGGTGAACCGCCTCAACGAGGCAGGACAAACCTGGTGGCAGGCGCTGCCGCTCGGTCCTACGGGGTACGGCAATTCCCCTTACCAATCCCTGTCGTCCTTCGCCAGTAACGAGCTCCTGGTCAGCCCGGACGGCCTGATAGAGGACGGACTGCTGGCATTGTCAACTTAGCGGACAGGGGTCACCTTTTTGCGGCCCCGCTCGGTTAGAGCGGGCAACACAATAGGCAAGCAAAGGACCTTCCGACCCGAGCCGCCGCGCCGCCGACACAACGAGCATACCACGGCCGTCTAAGTTGACAATGCCGTTCGGTGAGATGCGTTCGCGCGGCGTTCGGCGGCCGCTTATTCGCCCCGGCTTTGACCGAACCGACGGCTCAGCAAGGCGATGATTTTCTGTTGAACTTGCGGATCGTCCAGCAGACGCAAAAACGTCTGTTTGAGAGCC
>DASUIA010000098.1:0-7757 GCA_036273255.1 Bradyrhizobium sp. | reverse complement strand
CGCCGACGATCACGGCGGAGTTGGGATCGCCCTCGGCGGTGAAGGCATAGAGGTCGGTGCCGATCTCGGAGAAGGTGACCTTCTTCTCCGCCATGTCGGTGGTGGATGCAAAACCCTTGGCCATCAATTCGATTTCCTTCTGGCTCTATTGCTGTTGCTGTTGTTGCTGCTGCCCGGGTTCCAGCGTCCGCCGCCGCGCCAGCGCGATCGCCTCGTGCAGCACGGTGAGGTCACCGATATGATTGGCGAGGATCAGGACCAAAGCGGCGTCGAGATCGGCGCTCTCGGGGTCGCTCAATCCGCGATGGGCCTCGACGATGGCGCGAAACGCATCATCGGGCCGGGCGAAATTCGAACTGGTCGACAATGCCATCGCTGTCACCTCAGGACGTGCCGGTGGCCCGCGCCAGCGCCGCGTCGAGCGCGGCCCGCGTCGGTTGCCGGAACCGCGCCGCGACATAGCCGTCGGGGCGTAACAAATAGGCCGTGCCCGGTGCAGCATCGTAACGTGCGGCCGCAAGCCCCGCGCGATCGGAAAGACCGCCACCGCCGATCCGGATCACGCCGACACCGTCAGGCGGATCGACCGCAGCGCCATTGCTGAATTCCAGCACCGTGAAGCGCGTTCCCGCCTTGATAAAGGCTTCGGTCAAAAATGTAGCGTCTCCGGAAGTGGCGGCAAGGGGCGCATCGAGCATCGAAGCTCCGGGCTTGAGGCCGCCTCGCCAGTCGTCGCTATCATCCGTCGACAGTGGCGTGTCATAGACTGAAGGAACCGACAGCCGTCCGCCGTTGATCATGCGCTTGCCGAATTCGGTCTCTCTCGCCAGCGACAGCACCGCCTTGCGCAGCCGGGCCTCCTGGGCCGAAACCGGTGCCATGAAATCGGTCGAGCGGGTCGATTCGCGGATGTTTTCGTCGGCCGCAGCGCCGCGTTCGGCATGATAACTGTCGAGCAGGGATACAGGTGACGTCCGCCGCAGCACGCGGTCGAGCTTCCAGGCCAGATTCTCGGCGTCCTCCAGCCCCGAATTGGCGCCCCTCGCCCCGAATGGCGAGACCTGATGCGCCGCGTCGCCGGCAAACATGACCCGCCCGTGCAGAAACTTTTCCATCCGGCGGCACTGGAACTTGTAGATCGATATCCATTCGAAATCGAACTGATCGTGGCCCAGCATGCGCGCGATCCGTGGCCGCACATGGTCCGGGCGTTTTTCGATCGCCGGATCCGCATCCGGATTGAGCTGCAGATCGATCCGCCAGATGTCGTCGGGCTGCTTGTGCAGCAAGGCGGAGCGCCCGGCGTGAAACGGCGGATCGAACCAGAACCAGCGCTCGGTCGGAAACTCAGCCGTCATCCTGACGTCGGCGATCAGGAATTGATCCTCGAACACCTGCCCGGTGAATTCCGCGCCCACCATTTGCCGCAGCGACGACCGCGCGCCGTCGCAGGCCACCACATAGTTCGCGCGCACCCGGTAAGGTCCTTCCGGGGTCTCGATCGTCAACACGACATGGTCGTTGCGCTGTTCCAGTCCGGTCACCCTGTTGCGCCATCGCAGGTCGATCGCGGCAAGTTGCTGCGCCCGGTCGACCAGATAGGCTTCGGCGTAGAATTGCTGCAGGTTGATGAAGGCCGGCCGGCGATGTCCGTCCTCCGGCAGCAGGTTGAATTGGTATATCTCGGAGGCGCCGTGAAAGATCCTGCCGACACTCCACACCACGCCCTTGTCGACCATGCGGTTGCCAACGCCGAGCCGATCCCAGAATTCGAGCGAGCGTTTGGAAAAGCAGATCGCGCGCGACCCTTCGCCGATCCGGTCGGCGTCGTCGAGCAGCAGGACCGGCTGGCCGCGCTGTGCCAGGTCGATCGCAAGCGACAGCCCGACCGGGCCGGCGCCCACCACCACCGCCGGATGTTCAGCCAGGTTGGCGGCATCTCGATCCTGATCGCGATGCCGCCGGTAGCCAAACTGGATTTTGGATGACTGCGTCATCGACCCACATCGCACCTCGGAGGACTTCGCTCTGGCCAAGCGGCCGCGTCCCCGCTAAGATAGTCTCATCTGCAACCATCTAAACTCCGCGGGCGTTCCGGCGTCAACTCAAATTGGAGCGATTTTTGCCAAAACTGGACCTCCTGAGGTTCGTGCCCTTCCGCCTCAACCGGCTCGCGGCCGAGGTCAGTGCGGCCCTTTCGGTCGAATATCAGGAGCGTTACGGGCTCGACATCCCGGAATGGCGCGTGCTGGCGACGCTCGGCTTCCGCCAGGACGCCTGCAGCGCGCAATACATCGCCCATTGCACCCGAACCCACAAATCCACCATCAGCCGCGCCGTCACCGCGCTGATGCAGCGCCAACTCGTGGAACGGGTCGCGAATGCGGATGACCGCCGCGAATTCCGCCTGCGCATGACGCGAAAAGGCCGCGCGCTCTACGAGGAACTGATTCCGCGCCTGTTGCGCCGGGAACAGCAAATCCTGTCCTGCCTGTCTGCGGGCGAGCGCCGGGAGTTCGCGCTGCTGCTGGGCAAGATCGAGCAGAGCCTCGATTTGATCCAGACCAGCGAGGCGGCCAGCGCGAAGGAGGCGTATTGAGCCGTCATTCCGGGGCGCGAAGCGAAGCGGAGCGAGCCCGGAATCCATACTCCCGATCGTGGTTATCGATTCCGGGCCTGCGCCAAAGAGGGCGCATCCCGGAATGACGACGCCGATCAATATTCGCGATCACGTCGCCCAGCTATTTCGCAAACGAGCGCGAGGGTTTCAGGTGCAATGCAAAGGCATCGACCTTGTCGCTGGCCCGCGGGTAGATTTCGCACACGATCGGATCGTGTCCGGGAATGAAGCGGTCGGGATGGCCGGCCAGTCGCTCGACGATTTCCCAACCCTGCACCATGTCGCCGACATTGTAGACGATCGGAAACGGACTGCGGCGGTGTATGTTGCCGTAGTAGTGAGCCGCATCCGAGGCCAGCACCACCGGTCCGCGCTCGGTCTCGACCCGCACCACCTGCAAGCCGTCGGAATGACCGCCGACACGGTGCACCGTCACGCCCGGCGCGATCTCGCCATCGCCGGAATGGAAGATAACGCGCTCGCCATAGACATGACGTACCATCTGCGTGACGTGCTCGATCGAGAACGGGTGCCGCAGCAGGCCATTGCACATGCAACGCCCGGTCGCATAGCTCATCTCGCGTTCCTGCAAATGAAACCGCGCCTCGGGAAAGCGATCGAGATTGCCGGCGTGGTCGTAGTGCAAATGGCTGACGATGATGTCCCTGATGCTGTCGGTCCTGACGCCGAACCGATCAAGCGCATCGACCGGATTGAGCGTCAGCCTGCGCGCCCGCACCTTGGCCTCTTCGGCATTGAAGCCGGTGTCGACCAGAATATCGCGACCCGGTCCTCGGATCAGCCAGACGAAATAGTCGAGATCCTGCGCGGTGGTCTCGTGCGGATCGGGCAGGAGATAGTTGAGCTGCGGCGTGCGCGGCGACATGGTTGCATAGCGGAGCGCATAGATTTCGTAGACGTTTCCCATCGGTTTCGCTTTTTGTTGGTTGCGGGACGGATCGCCCGCAGCACCAAGCCATTGTCATCGGCAAAGGTCAAACCCAGGTGCGCGCGGCGCGGCATCAATTGTCGCGGTATCGGCGACTCCCCAAGCAGTTGACGGTTTGCGAGCCCGGTTTGATAATGCGGTTTGCGTGGAGTAAGGTCGCCGAGGCGCGAGCTGGAGTCGGCGCCTTGCGGGCTGGACTGCCGTCACATGAGAATTTGCCTCGCATTGCTCGTGACCCTGATTTCTTCGGTTATGCTGGTCGACCGGTCGATCGCCGCAGATGGCCATGCCGACCGGTTTGCGCTGGTGATCGGCAACGCCAAGTATCCCGACGCCGAGGCGCCGCTCAAGGAGCCGATCAACGATGCCCGCGACGTCGCCGCCGAACTCAGGCGTGACGGCTTCAATGTCGAGGTCGGAGAAAATCTGAACATCGACGGCATGCGGCGCGCGTTCGATCGCCTCTACGGGCGCATCAAGCCGGGATCGGTCGTGCTGCTGTTCTTCAGCGGCTTCGGCGTCCAGGCCGCGCGCCAGAGCTACATGATACCGGTCGACGCCCAGATCTGGACCGAACCCGACGTTCGCCGCGACGGCTTCAGCCTCGAAGCGGTTCTGGGCGAAATCAACAACCGCGGCGCCGGCGTCAAGATTGCCTTGTTCGACGCCAGCCGCCGCAACCCGTTCGAGCGCCGGTTCCGCAGTTTTTCGGCCGGCCTTGCACCGGTGATTGCGCCGAATGGAACGCTGGTGATGTATTCGGCGGCGCTGGGTTCGGTGGTCTCCGACACTGGCGGAGATCACAGCCTGTTCGTGCAGGAACTGCTCAAGGAAATTCGCGTCCCCGACCTGACGGCGGAGGAGACGCTGAACCGGACCCGCGTCGGCGTCACCCGCACCTCGCGGAGGGAGCAGATGCCGTGGATCTCATCCTCGCTGGCCGAGGATTTTTCGTTTATCCCCAGCAGCGGCGCGCGGCCGCCCGGTCCGTCGGTGGCGACGCTCCCTGCGCCGGCGCCGCAACCCCCGCCATTGCCGCGAGCCGACAACCCGCCGCCAAAGCCGGCCGCGCCCGCGGCGACCCGTCCAGCCGAAAAGCCCGCCCAAAACGAACCGCCGCCGGTGATCGCCCTGGCCGACGACCCGACCGTCAAGAGCCTGACCAGCAGGCTGGTCAGCCATCCCGACGACGCCAATGCGTTCTATCGGCGTGGACAGGTCTATGCCAGCAGGGGTGCCTACAATCTCGCGATCAACGACTTCACCGATACGCTGCGGCTAAATCCCAGGGACGTCGAAGCCTACAACAACCGCTGCTGGACGCGCACGGTAATCGGCGAACTGCAGGCAGCCCTGAAGGACTGCAACGAGGCGCTTCGGCTGCGCCCGAACTTCGTCGATGCGCTCGACAGCCGCGGCCTGCTCAACCTGAAATATGGCCAGGCCAGAAACGCCATTGCCGATTTCGACGCCGCGCTCCGGATCAATCCGAGGCTGACCTCGTCGCTGTACGGGCGCGGGCTTGCGAAACAGCGCAACGGCGCGATGGCCGAAGGCGAATTGGACATTTCGAACGCCAAGGCGATGGATCCGAACATCGTCAAGGAGTTCGCCAGCTACGGCGTGAACTGACGGCAATTCCGGCGGTGCATCGAAATTGATTTGAACCGCGCGACTCGCGCAGCAGGAACGGATAATGGCAAAAATGTCTGAAATGGAAAAATTAGCCGCGAGGCGTCGCGTCATGGCCGACACTGCCGTCCTGGATTGATCCGGCGATGACGCTCTCTGAATACCTCAAACCCGCATCGGCGGCGGCCGGCGTTGTCGTCGTTGCAGCCGGCTACTACTGGATCGAACATCGCTCCCATCGCGTGGAGAACGAGACGCCAAGCAGCGCGCTCGTGGTCGTCGCCAAGGCCACCAACGCCTGCTTCTCCGATCTGGTGCGGGTCACCGGATTTATCGTGCCGCGCCGGGAGGCCGTGGTCGGCGTCGAACTGGAGGGGTCCAGGGTTACCGATCTTCTGGTCCATGAGGGCGACATGGTGACGGAGAACCAGGAATTGGCCCGGCTCACCCCGCCGACGGCACTGCCCGGAAGCAATGCGAGGCCGGCGCCGGTTACGCTGCGCGCCCCGGCTCCGGGGCTGCTCACCCAGGTCAACACCATCGTCGGGGCGTCCGTCTCGCCCCAGGCCGGACCGCTGTTCCGAATTTCCATCAACAACGAGGTCGAACTGGATGCCGAAGTACCGGCCATCCACATGCTGAAACTCAATCCGGGAGCGACGGCGCGGATCAGCCGCGACGATGCCCCGGACATGGTCGGGCGCGTCAGGCTGATCTCGCCGCAAATCGATCGCGCCAACCAGCTCGGCCATGTCAGGATATCGATGAGCTACAATCCCTCGCTCAAGGTCGGCATGTTCGCGCGCGCCAGCATTGACGCCAAGCGCAGTTGCGGGGTCGCCATTCCGCGCACCGCCATTGACCATCTGACGGTGCAGGTGGTCAAGGGAACCACGGTGGAAACGCGCAACGTCCGGGTCGGACTGGTGTCCGACACCAGCATCGAAATCCTCGAAGGCC
This sequence comes from Bradyrhizobium sp., assembly GCA_036273255.1. Lineage (GTDB taxonomy): Bacteria > Pseudomonadota > Alphaproteobacteria > Rhizobiales > Xanthobacteraceae > Bradyrhizobium. Next base: position 1,596 of record DASUIA010000098.1, on the reverse strand, counting down.
TCGACGTCGGCGAAATCGTGGTCGCCGACGCCGGCAGCTCCCTGCACGATGGCGACCGGATCAAGACCATGTTCGCCGAGGACATCGACAAGGCGCGGGTACGCTGATGGCTCTGAATATCTCGGTATGGTCGATCCGCAACCCGCTTCCGTCGGCGGTGTTTTCGATCATTCTTCTGGTGCTCGGCTGGGTCAGCTTCACCAAGCTCGCGGTGACGCGGCTGCCCAGCGCCGACATTCCGGTGATTTCGGTCGCGGTGTCGCAATTTGGCGCGGCTCCGGCCGAACTCGAATCGCAGGTCACCAAGACCATCGAAGACGGCGTCTCCGGCGTCGAGGGCGTGCGGCACATTTCATCCTCGATCACCGATGGCCTGTCGCTGACGACCATCCAGTTCGCGCTCGAGACCAACACCGACCGGGCATTGAACGACGTCAAGGATGCGGTGACCCGCGTCCGCGCCAACCTGCCGCAAAACGTCAATGAGCCGCTGATCCAGCGCGTCGACGTGATCGGCCTGCCGATCGTGACCTATGCCGCGATCTCTCCGGGCAAGACGCCCGAGCAATTGTCCTATTTCGTCGACGACGTCGTCAAACGCGCGCTGCAGGGCGTGCGCGGCGTCGCCCAGGTCGAGCGTATCGGCGGTGTCGAGCGCGAAATTCTGGTCTCGCTCGATCCCGACCGGCTGCAGGCCGCCGGCCTCACCGCCGTCAATGTCAGCCAGAGCCTGCGCGGCACCAATGTCGATCTCGCCGGTGGCCGCGCCGAGATCGGGAAGAACGATCAGGCGATCCGCACCCTGGCCGGCGCCAAGACCCTCAACGAACTTGCCGGGACCATGATCCCGCTGTTTTCCGGCGGCGAGGTGCGGCTCGACGATCTCGGCACCGTCACCGACACCATCGCCGACCGCCGCACCTTTGCCCGCTTCAACGGCGAGCCGGTGGTGGCGCTGGGCATCAAGCGATCGAAGGGCGCGAGCGACGTGGTGGTGGCCGGCCTCGTGCAGAAGCGGATCGACGCGCTCAAGGTGGCCTATCCCGATGTCGACCTCAAGCTGATCGACAGCTCGGTCGAATTCACCCGTGGCAACTACGAAGCCGCGATCTCCACCCTGTTCGAGGGCGCGATTCTCGCCGTCATCATCGTGCTGCTGTTCCTGCGCGACATTCGCGCCACCATCATCGCCGCGATCTCGCTGCCGCTGTCGATCTTCCCGGCATTCTGGGCGATGGACCTGCTCGGATTCTCGCTGAACCTCGTCAGCTTCCTCGCCATCACGCTGTCGACCGGCATCCTGGTCGACGACGCCATTGTCGAGATCGAGAACATCGTGCGCCACATGCGGATGGGCAAGTCGCCCTACCGCGCCGCGCTGGAGGCGGCCGACGAAATCGGGCTTGCGGTGATCGCGATCAGCCTCACCATCATCGCGATCTTCGCGCCCGCCAGCTTCATGTCGGGCATCGCCGGCCAGTTCTTCAAGCAATTCGGCATCACGGTTTCGGTGCAGGTGTTCTTCTCGCTGCTCGCCGCGCGCTTCGTCACGCCGGTGCTGGCCGCGTATTTCCTGAAGGATCATCCGCACGACGA